>JANLTD010001252.1:0-2580 GCA_031362765.1 Acidobacteriota bacterium
TATTCGGTCAAAGACCGGATCGGCGTTTCGATGATCAACGATGCCGAAGAAAAAGGAATCTTAAAACCCGGCGGCACGCTGATCGAAGCGACGAGCGGCAATACGGGAATCGGAATGGCGCTGGTCGCGGCAGTGCGCGGCTACAAATGTATTTTTGTGATGACCGACAAAGTTTCGGTCGAAAAACGCCGTTATCTGAAAGCAGTCGGCGCCGATGTCGTGATTTGTTCAGCCGCAGCAAAATATGGTTCGCCCGATCATTACGTTTCAACCGCCAGACGTATCGCCGAACAAACGCCAAACTCGTTTTATCCCGACCAATACAATCATCCGGCCAATCCGCTCGCGCATTACCGCACCACCGGACCCGAAATCTGGAACGATACGGAAGGACGCGTTACGCATTTTATCGCCTCGATCGGCACCGGCGGAACGATCACGGGAACGGCGCGCTACTTGAAGGAGAAAAATCCGAATATCAAGATCATCGGCGCCGATCCGTACGGCTCGATCTTCAAACAATACAAAGATACCGGTCACGTTCCCGAAGCGACGCCGTATTTGGTCGAAGGCATCGGGCAAAATATTCCGGTCGGCAATGCGGATGTCAAAATTATTGACGAAATAATCAATATCACCGATCGCGAATCGTTTGAACTCTCGCGCCAACTCGGCCGACAGGAAGGAATTTTCTGCGGCGGTTCGACGGGAACGATTTTCGGGGGCGCGTTGAAAGTCGCGAAAGACCTGGACGAATCGGCAGTTATTGTTTTTATCGTCTGCGACACGGGCGAACATTATCTGACAAAACACCATTCGGACGAATGGATGAAGGAAAAACTTCTTCTTGAGCCGCAAAAGATCACCGCCGGATTGATCGCCGAAACAAAATCGAACGGTGCGCCGACGAAGTTGATTTTCGTCGCGCCCGATGAGAGCGTCAGCGATGCCCTCGCACGAATGAGCGAAAATGGTGTCACGCAAATTCCGGTTCTTGAAGATAATCAATCAATTGGCAGTTTGCGCGAAAGCCATATTCTGACGAAACTCCTGAAAGACCGCGATCTGCTCAATTCAAAAGTCGGCGACGTGATGGACAAGAGTTTTCCGATCGTTGATCTGGACACCGGTTCGGACGAAATCAAGGTCAAACTGCAAAAATCGCCCGCCGTTTTAATTGAAGATTTCAAACGAATTACGGGCATTATTACGCGTTCGGACGTGCTGGATTTGCCAAAGTGATTGACAAAGCTTTTAGAATATAGTTGAAAAGGTAAAAAATACCGGTAAAATAACTTGAAAATTCAAACCATAAACCGCATTATCGGTTTGTCTTTTTACATTTTCTTATCTGTTGGGAAACTTTTGACCTGGAGAAAAACATAATGAGTGATAATCCGAAAGATGACGATTGGGGAATGACGATGCCGCCGAAGCGGTTAGATGAATTCAAATCAAAGGAAGCGGTCGAAAATTTTGCGCCGAAAACGAATGCACCGCCAAGTGCGCCGTCGGCCGATGACTGGGGAATGACAACGCCCAACGTCAAACTTCCGCAAAATGCGGTTCCGCCGCCAAATCAAATGCCGAATCCGCCGATTTCCGATTTTGACCACACCACGCCAAATATCAATATTCCGCAGCAGTTTTCGGAAACACCAAAAGCTCCTTCAAGTCCGCCGGCGGACGATTGGGGAATGACCGAGGCGAATGTCAGCATTCCAAAAGACAATCGGAAGGAAGATTGGCAAATGCCGCAACCTGTTTTTCGCATTTCGGAGGGCGAGAAACCGGTTTTTGACAAAACCACGCCGAATTTTAACTTAAAAAATCTTGATGAAGATTTCGGCTCGCCTTACGATCAGGAAGAAGTAGGCCATAAAACCACGCCTTATTATCGTTTGCCCGAAGATCAAACCGAATCGAACCCGGCCGCCGCATCACAATCGGCGGTTGCCGAACAAGCTGCGGCCAACGAAAATAACGAAAAACCGGCCGTCAAAGCCAAAAGCGGTAATATGAAATGGATTTTGATGCTCGGCGGTCTTTTCGCATTTTTTCTGCTGTTAACAACAATTTTAGTTGCCGCCTATTTTCTCTATTTCGACACCGGCGGCACAGTTAAAAGCATTCCGCAAGCGGCCAATAAATCACCTGAAACCGCGCCAAGCGTCGCGCCGACCGCGGCACCCGCAAGTGCTTTACCGCCGACCATAAATTACAAAGGCGAAATGGTTTTAGTGGCTGCGGGCGAATTTACATTGGGAAGCGACACCGGCGGCGACGAGTCAAAACCAGCTCATAAAGTCACTGTGCCCGCGTTTTATATTGACAAAACGGAAGTAACCAACGCGCAATACAAGGAATATTGCACGGCGAACGGCAAACAACCGCCGCCCGATCCGTTTTGGGAAAAAGGTTATTTTGAAAAACGTCCGAACGCACCTGTTTTAGGCGTTTCGTTCGACGATGCCAAAGCCTTTGCTGTTTGGGCGGGGAAACGTCTGCCGACCGAACAGGAATGGGAAAAAGCCGCGTCGTGGGATGCCGCCAAACAAAGTAAACTCGAATTTCCGTGGG
>JANLTD010001279.1:0-3296 GCA_031362765.1 Acidobacteriota bacterium
TAACTCAAAAGAATATGTGAACTTACACAATACATCACTGCCTCTTCCGGAATTTTCGGAAAAACTTCTTCAAACTGCTTATGAGAAAATCGGCAACATCCAGTCGGAACTTTTCAAACCGAGCGCCGGAAAAACTTCCGACGCGCTTCGGAGTCATCAGAAATCTCTGATGATCAGAAAACAACTATTCGCGGCCGAGCCGAATAATATTTCGCGGGGGCTTGATACGGCAAAAAGCCTTGCCAATGTCGGCGATATTTTTTCGATGAGCGGGCGAGTCGCCGAAGCTGTCGAAAGCTACTCCGAAACGATTCGCCTCGACGAAAAGCTACTCGCGCTCGATGAAAAAAACATTGCTGTCCGGCGCGCTTTGGCGGGCAATTATGCGCGGCTCGGACAAGCCGTTTTGCGAAGCGGTTCGCTCGGCACGGCTTTGGCGCATTACAACAAAGCTTTGGAAATCTACCAAAATCTGCTTGCCGAAAATCCGACCGACACGAGTTTGCAACGAGCTTTGAGCATCATTTTTTCCTACATCGGCTATGTCAAAATGGAAATGGGCGACACCGAACAAGCGGTCCGCTTTTTCAGCGATTCGCTCGTCTCGACGGAAAAATATTCGATTACCGACACTGATAACCAACAATCGCGCAGCGATCTCGGCAATGCGCACTTATGGCTCGGAGTCGCCTTGAGCGAAACCGCCGACATCGAAAAAAGTATCTTTCACCTCCGCCGTGCCCAGGAGATTCAGACGGCGATTTTTGAATCTGACAAAGGAAACTTCGGTGAACAAAACGCGCTTGCCGACAGTTATCTCGAACTTGGCAAAGCATTGGCAATAAAAGCGAAAAGTTCAAACGCGGGGATTTTGTCGGCTGAAGCGATCAGGGCTTACGAAACGGCGATAAAAAATTACGAAACAGTCTGGCAAACCGACCCTCAAAACGTTTCGGCGCAACGACAAATCGCTTTCACTCGGAGACATCTTGCAGACGCTCTGCGGCAAAAAGGCGAAACCGCAAAGGCGCTACAAATTTTCCGGGAAACGCTCAAATATTTTGAAGAATTGACGCAAAAAGACGCAAACAATACCGAATGGCAACACGATTTGGCAATCTGCAACTTACGAATCGGCGAAATATTGTCGGAAAGCGGCAACAAATCGCAAGCCGCCGCGCATTTGGAAAAAGCACTGCTAATGCTCGAAAAACTTGCTGCCGACTCGCCCGAAAATATTCGGATCAAACGCGATTTGGAAGCGACGCGAAAACAGCGCGAAAACCTCTAGCTTATTTTCCCAAGGCTTCTTTCATCCGCCGCACGCCTTCCGTCATTCGTTCTTCGGTGTTGCAAAAAGAAACGCGCAAAAAGCCCTTGGCTTCCGAACCGAAAGCGATTCCCGGAACCGTGATGACGCCATGCAGTAAAAATTTTTCGGCGATTTCCAGATCATCGCCGAGGTGGCTGACATCAACCATCGTATAAAACGCGCCTTCCGGAGAAGTTCCGCGAAGTCCGAGTTCTTTTTGCAGTAGAGCGATCAAAAACTCGCCGCGCCGTTTGTAAATTGTCCTCGCTTCCGCCTTTGCTTTTTCGGCTTCGTCAGTCCAACCGAGAAGCGATGCTTTTTGCGAAATCGTTGAAGTGCAAACCGTCAAAAATCCGTGCAGAGTAAGAACCGCTTTAACGACATCGGTTTGCGAACTCGCCACCCAACCAACGCGCCAACCCGTCATACTCAAAGATTTTGACAAACCCGACACAATGATCGTTTTATCATAAAACTCCGAAGCCGAGCGCGGTTTTTCGTCCGTAAAATAAAGGTCTGAATAAATTTCGTCGGAGATCAGATAAATTCCGGTGCCCTGCAAGGCTGCGGCGATTTTTTCGAGATCTTCTTTCGTAAAAATTTTTCCGGTCGGATTCGACGGAGAAATAACGACCGCTACTTTCGTTTTCGGCGTAATTCGCGACCTAAATTCTTCAATATCGAACGCAAAATCCTTTTCCGCCGGCAGACTATAAAAAACAGGTTCCGCGCCGCAGATCGTAACGCAGTTTTCATATGCGGGAAACGACGGATTCGGGATCAAAACCTCGTCGCCTTCTTCGACCAGCGCGAGAAAGGCGGCGGTCATCGCTTCCTGCGAACCGACCGTCACGCAAACCTGATTCGGCTTTAGATCAAGATGCGAATAACTTGCCGCGATCTTCTCTCGTAAAGGTAAAAGTCCGGCGTGATTTGTATAACCGTTTTGTTCTTCAAGCGTCACACGCGCCGCTTCTTCGCGCATAAATTGCGGTGTCGGCAGATCGGGTTCGCCTAAACCGAAATTGATCGAATCGGGCAAAGCGCGTTCAAAGATCTGCCGAATCAATGTCGGCGCGACGCCTTGCAATCGTTTCGGCAGACGATAAGTTTCATTTTGCTGGATTGGTTTCATAAATGCCTTCATAATTTTTGTAAATAATAGTAACAGATGAAACAAGTTAAAATAAAATCGGCAGAAGCCATCCGAGTTGGCTATCATTCGGAATGGGTGATAAGTGATTCTTACCTATCACATATCACTTTTCACTTTTCACTTATTCCGAATGTAATCCCTTTTATTTCCTAGTCGACAGTCAAGGGTGAATTGACGGGTTTGCTTGGCAGAACAAGGAGTGGTAGCGACTAGGTAAATTCACCCACCCGCTACCGCAGGCGGTTCTGACCCGTCAATTCAACCTTGACTTCGCACTAGTTTAATTTTCAACTTCGCAACCTCCGGCGACAAAAATCATCAAATTAAAAATAAAATATTCCGGTTTTTGAATTTAATCTGCTAAAATTTTTCCTCTATGCCAACGCATTTTTTTCCGCTCACGATTATTACGCAGGAGTTTGAAGACGCAACATATCTTGCCGAAGCCCTTAACTTTTACGAGATCTCGCGGTTTCACACAAAAAAAGAAAGCGCTCTCTTTAATGCGCGTTTGAATGCCGAGCAAACATTAAAGGATATTTACGCCAATTTTCTGCATACGCGAATCGCACCGGAAAACATTGAAATTCGCGAAATTCTGATCGAGGTCGCGCCGCCGAAAAAGAGCGAAGTCTGGCGCGAAAATATCAATCTGAAATTTCACGCGCTCTGTTCGACGCGCGCGGACGGTTATTTGCAAGCCTTTATTCCCGCCTTAAAAATCGAAGTTTTAACAAAGAAGGATCTTGAACCGAAGATCAAAAAGGAAATTCTTTCGGTGCTAAAACGCGACGGTTGGACAAAATCACTGCAATACCTGCGCTGGCT
>JANLTD010001294.1:0-2474 GCA_031362765.1 Acidobacteriota bacterium
GTGAGGATCAGGACCGGCTTCAAGAAGCTTCTTTAGGAATTCTTGCTTTTTCTCTCCATTCATACTTTCCCAGGTGTCTAAAGTTATGCCGAAAAAGGTTTCCTCATTGATGCGGGCGGTTTGAATATAATCCTTCAACATGGAATTTTCCAGATTGACTTTGATAACGTCCGGCGAAGTTCTTAAAGCCGCGCTCTGATTTTCAGCCCAAAAATAGACCGCAAAACAGAGTACCAACGTCAAAATGGTTGCTGCCAAAAGCCATTTATTAACAGAAAATAGTTTATTTCGCGGCTTTTTCTTAGCGGTAGTTTTGGTTCTTTCCTCCGCTTTGGCAGATACTCTAATAATTTCGGTCGGGCCTTGATCCCCTGATTCCCTTCGCTCCTTGAGCAATTCAAGTAGTTGGAGGGTTTTTCCGGTTACGTCAGAAATAGCCTGATCGTGCAAGAATCCATATTTTTCTTCAAGCCTTGCGACGTTTGAATTTGCTTTTTCTTTTTGAAGCAGAGCTATGTAGCGGTTGCCGATTCTGATATTCGATTCAATGCCGCGCGCGGCCACCATTGGAGCAAAGAAATTTTCGTGACAATTTTGCTTAAATGAACGCAACCGACTAAAGAAATCGCTATTGATAAGTTCTTCAAAACTCTTTGCAGATTCTGCTTCGGTGATAAAATCCTCAAATTTGATCACTGAAATGAGAATTTCCGAATCTCCATCTTCAACGGCATAAAGTTGGATACTGGACCAATCTGAATAGAGCACTTGAAGCTGCTGGATCAATTCATCACGATCTAGAAGCAGTTCCCTTTTTTCAAATTCGATCTCCTTACTAAAAAGTCGCGTCAAAACAAGGTCAAATTTACTCCGGACTGATTCGGAAAACGGCGAATTTCGATAAAACCGCGCCAATGCCACCAACGCCTGTGAGCTTAGAGCCGGTCGCGAAGTTTCACAATAACGGCGCAGGTGGGCAACCGTCATATGCTTATCGCGATGCGAAAGTGCGGAATACCAGTTTTCGGTTTCCTGCATCAATCGAAACTCCGCTTGCGCGTGTTCGGTCGAATTCGTCTTGTTTTCATCTTGGAGGAAATCGTGTAACGCCAGTTTTACGGGCAGATCATCGTAAGGTTTCGGGATGGTTTTCATCTGCTCGCTTTCAACACCGGAAAGTACGTGCTCAACTACTTGTAAACCATTGACTTCATCCATCGCGCGTTTGCGATAATATTCCTTTTCGCCGCCGGTCATCTTGATTGTTTCAACTTTGGGATAATCCTTGACTTCGGGAGAAACAATTTCCGATCTAAAAACAGGCTCAACTTCGAAATCCAACGATGATAAATCCCCGTTTGCGCGCATAATCGGGGTTCCCGGTTCTTCATTTGAAAGCACAATCGGGACGCTCGGTTCGACGACCTCGTCGGCTTCAAAGATTTCTTCCTCAGCCGAAAAACCGCTCTCGTCAAAAACCGACTGGTCAGGCGCTGCCTTATTAAAAGCGCCGCCCAACGGCCGAGAATAATCAATATCGGAGGCCGTTCTCAAATGAGAATTCTTCGCTTTGTTGTATTCTTCTTGAAGATCGGCAATCCGTTTTTTTTCGTTGTGGACTTCAATTACGGTTTGTTCAAGCAGATTCTCGTCTTTCAACTCTTCAATTAAGTCTTCAAAAATATTCATTTTAGTAAGATTGGAATTTAGTATTTCATTTTTTTGATGTGGAAAGAAAAAAATGCGGGATCATCTAAGCCGATGGAAGAATCGGGAGATTTAACTGTAACATTTAAGACTCAGTCCTGTAAACATTTTCCGATAAATTACTTTTCTCGAAAATATTTTTCGGTTTTGGTTTGAAATGTTTGTTCACCAAAAACTAATAGGCTTTCAGAGTATTTAAGGGGCTATTTGAACAATCTCGCCAGTGTGAGTCACTTTTAAGATAAACGGTGTTGTGTCAATTGTCGTCGCTATAACAGTATAACCATCTTTAAGTTCGGCGTTTGTCGGGACTAAAGGACTCATTTCATAGGTAAATTTGCTTTTGGTCAGGCTCGATCCTGTTTGCCTTCCCAAACCGCCTGATTGGATTGTATTTATTTCACTTAGTAGTGCAAATCTACCGTTTTGCGAAAAATAGCTGATTTGAGCCGTTGAAATAACTCTCATCTGCGCAAAAGCTGCTCCATTTTCAGCTGCCCTTAGTCCTTTTTGAAAATTTGGAACCCCGATAGCTGCAATAACTCCAATGATAGTAACGACCAAAAGTAGTTCGAGTAACGAAAACCCGCTCTGTGTATTTTTTTTCATTTATTCACCTCACAGATAAAATATGTAAAACCATTAAACCTGACAATTTCTGTCACAATGCTTTTGACAAGTTTCGACAATGTTGTCCTCGCCAATTACTTTGTTTTTTTAATAAACTCAATGTTCACTCGATTTAATGCCGAAACAATAAAAGAAAT
>JANLTD010001299.1:0-7979 GCA_031362765.1 Acidobacteriota bacterium
AAAAATGAGGAAAAAAAGACGAAAATGAGCAAAGAAATAAGACAACTAAGACTTGACGAATAAAAATATCAACAAAACTGAAAATAGCACTTCACACGGTGTATTTTTGGAAGCGCCCTAAAACGAATCGAGCCGCCGATCAGGATTTTCCCGTTCGCATCCAAAGCAACATCGTAGTCGGGCTCTAACTCTACTCTTTCGCCGTCAAAATACAGTTGACGAAAGCCGTTGGAACCGAAGGTCGAATCCGGCGTGCCGTCATAATTTAAGCGCCGGATCGTGGCAGCGAAGTCAAACTGGGAGTTGCTGACGATGATAAGCCGACCGTCGTCCGGCTGCTGGATGATGGCGTTCCCGCCAACATTATCAACAATGCCGCCCGCGCCGAATGAGGTATCGAGCAGACCGTTCTGGGTATAACGGACGGTCTTGAATTGCTGGGCTTGTCCGGTCAGGACGATTTTACCGTCAGCCAGCAGCGCCATCTTGTTGAAAAACGAAGAGCCGGATGAAAAACTCGTAAGCGTAAAACCGCTGTTCGTCCCGAACCCCGCATCAGACGAGCCGTCGGGATTAAAGCGGGCGACGAGATAGCCCGGAAGATTGCCTCCCGCTCTTCCGGCGAGCAGGATCTTGCCGTCCGGTTGGAGCGCCATGTCCGAAGGTTCGGTGAACTGGCCGAAGCTCACCACTCGTTTACCGTCGCCGTCGAAGGTCGGATCGAGCGACCCGTCCGGGTTGAGCCGCAGAATAAAACCGCTCACGCTGTTTTCGGGAAAAATACTGCCGACGATTCCGACCGCAACGATTTTGCCGTCGGACTGCCGCGCCGCCGCCTTGATCTCGCTCGTAAAGGACGAATTAATGACAACCGTCACTTTGCCGTCGCCGTCAAAACCCGTATCGAGCGAGCCGTTCGGGTTATAGCGGATGATGGCCGCCTGTTTCGTTAGCGGAGAATTAGGACCGGTCGAGCCTGAACCGACGACGACGATCTTGCCGTCCGTCTGCAAAATAGCGTTGGTTGCCGTGTTATTTGTCGGCAGGAACTGCGTAAAGACCTTGCCGTCGCCGTCAAAACCCGGATCGAGCAGACTATGCTGGGCAAACGTCTGTCCGCAGAAAATGATTATTGTCCAGATCATCAATCCGGCAAACGCTTTAAGCGCCATGCGAAGCGGCCGACCATTCAAAGGGGAAAATGGTTTGTTTGATGCGTATTGGACGAATTCCTCGGCGGATCTGTAAATTGTCGAACGATTCATTGGTACCTCTCCCGGTAAAATTTGAATTTAGGCGTGGTTATCCAAGCCAATGATAACTCATTTCGGCGTTAAAAAAAATCAATTAAGTTGAGTTAGTTTCACAATCAGTGGCTTCAAACCAAATCCATCCGCGTGCGGCGGGCGGGTGATAATTTGGATAAAAATAGGATTTTGGTAACAGAATGGCCGGGAAACAAAAACGGCAACCGCTCGGATTGCCGTAAGTTGTTGATTTCATTGGTGGAGACGAGGGGGATCGAACCCCTGACCTCTGCAATGCCATCGCACAAATGGGTTTGCATTGCGACACCTTAAATACAATAAATACAATAGGATAACAACATTTCAGCCCGACCTAAGCCGTAACATTTTAGAAGATTTTGGAACGAAAATGAATATAAATCCTGCCAAAATCCTGCCAGAATTCTACCAGATTTATAGTAATTATTTTTAATTAATAATTTCCCGAGCCTGATCTTATTAGTAGTGAGCCGGACACTTTTTGTGTGTCTTATCCACTTCAATAAATTTGGTAGCTTGAGTAGGAAATTCGTCCGAAGCGAAGCCGATGTTGAAAGATTTGGTAGTGTCCTATATAGTGGGTTGCTCTTAAAAATCTCTTAAATCAGCAAAAATCTAAACATTTTCAGTCTTTTTCTACGTATATTATTGGCTCTGCATTTCGCTTATTATAACTTTTGTCGGATTCACAGAACGATTCGTTGCACACCCGCGATGGAAGCGGGATTGACTAAAACATTTTTCACAGTGTCAGGTAACACGGGAAGAAGTCTTAGGCTCCGCGGCGTTCCAGATGCGCTCAGGGATGCGCGACCGAAATTATTAAAACGGTCGAAGTCGAGATGCTCACAAATCAGGACGGACGCAAAGAGGTCGCCAACTACATCGGACTCGGTTTTAACTCTCAACAAAACGCGAATAACGCAATGATAGATTTTGTCCTTTGCCTGGTCAAACAACACAATTTTGATAAAGCCGAGGCTCTCGAAGCCGCGCAGATCGAGTATGGCGATCGGGCGAATCTCGATGAACTATCCCGCGTGATCGACGGCCAATTGCTTGAATAAGGCGGATGACTTAGCCGCGCTCACCTTTTCGAGGGGAAAGAGTATTTCACCATTTACGATTTTGAAGATGCTTATCAGCATTTCTCCGATCCTGAATGGGACGGCGAACCAATCGCGCCCGAAGAACTCGCTCTAGATCTGCTCAAGTTTCAAATTTCTTCAATTCATTGGATTTCAGGTCAGTAGCAAAAAGCACTCCGTTGCTTTCCGAGACCTGATCTGACCAACGAGAGCCGTCAGCCCTAAAGAAGAGAACAAATGCGCCAGAAGCTGATTTGAACGTCAAACTTTTTTTCCGCGTATGAACGAACACGACCGCTGAAGAGCAGGATGTAGTCTTCTGCCGCGACGACAAAAGGAAGATTTTGGGAAATCCCGCAGATCGATACGTGCCCGCATCCGCCTCGCGCGATTAGTTTTTCGTTCTGAAAAAAAAAAAGGTTCCGTAGTTATTTCGATAAACCATTGAATTACTGGAGTTTATAGGGTTCTTAACTTTCCCGAAAATTGACCGTAAAATTCGACAAAATTTGGGAAGTAAATAGAAAAGTAAATCCTTTTAATCTTTATACTTAACAAAAATTCTATGGAACTTTTTCCCCGTTCGTGGGGTTTTAACCAATTTGAGATAATTTCGATGGAGCGCAACCGGGTTGATAAAGTTCGGATGACACCGTTAGCGGCGACGGAACAAGAGATTTTTGAATAATCCGGCTTCAGTCATCAGAAAGGTTTGAAAACTGCGTTACCTGGTCATCTCGTTGGCGGATCATTAAATCTGACAAAATAGAATTATGAGGGTCATCAAACTCCCGGCTTCACAGCGATTAACCACGAAACTAAGAGAAGGAAAGGTAAAAGATTTTAGATATTCTTCGCTTAACTTCGCGGTTTTTTTTTCTTTTGGCGGAAATAGCCGCGCTTGAAATTAATTTGCAAGCCAGGCAAAAAACTGCGGCTGATCTTCGCCGCCATCACCAGCATCCTCGGTGTCTTCATTATCGCCTTCGTCGGCATCGTCGTTGTCTTGATCGTTGTCTTCGTTGGGTTGCGGGGCGCATTCGTCATTAGCAAAACCTTTACTGTCGGCGTCATCGCGGAAGCACATCGGCGATTTCCCGTCCCATTTGCTAAAGTCCATCTCAAAGTTTTCCGCCGCTCCCATATCAATGTCGTCGGTTTCAAATAATTGTAGCGTTCCATTGGCTAAGACGCGCTCAAAATCAACGTCATATTTGTCTTTGTCGCCGTCATTGTCTTTGAAATAGAATTCTCCTTCTTCACTGTCGAATTCACCCGAAAGAGTTTTTCCCGCCTGAAGCTCAACTCCGTCCACTTCGACCAGATAGCTTTCACCGTTTGGCGCATCAACCGAAAAATACATTTCCGGTGTTTCGCCGTCGGCACTCGCGGTAAAGGAAATGCGTTTGCCGTCAGGCGAAATCTGAAAGACGAGCGTTTCGTTCGGGTCGAGTCTGATACCGTCGAATCCGACCGAAAAACCGGGACCCGAATACATCAGATCGGGACGGCTTTCTTTGCTCAATTCCTTGCCCGAAAGCATGATCGTATAGGGTTTCGCATTCGGTTGAAAGGGCAGATGAATGACCGGCGGAAGATCATCGTCATAGCCTTGCGACACATCGATCATTTTCGCGCCGATTATTTCGTTGACGGTTTGTTTTTTACTCCAGTCGTAGCCGATGCGTTTGCCGTCGCCCGCCGTGATGAGCATATCGGCATCGTCATTCACTAGAAATTCGACCATTTCAGTTTTGTTTGATGAGGAATTTTCATAATCGTCTTCACCATTTCTGGCAAACGGCGCCGCAAATCGCTTGCCGTAGCGGGAATCGTTCGGAGTGATGAAAAATGAACGGGTCGAAGTATCGCCGGTGTAGAGCGATTTGGCTTCATTCGGATTGGTCGAACCGAAATATTTCCACGTTTGCTTGCCGCCTTTTCGAACCGTCACATAGCGCGTTGTGTCCGGAAAATTGTTGTCGTAAACATGAACGCGATATTCGCTTCCCATATCTTCGACGGCAATCGGCGTAACCGTGTGACCGCCTTTAAATTTGCCGTTGACGATTTGCTGAAGCGACAAAGTGTAGGTCGTCGCGCTTTCGTCGTTCATCGACGCGGCAAGTTCTTTGACGGTGTTGACAGGTCCTTTGTCCATATAAACTTTCCGGTAATCATAAACGCCGTCAAAAAGCTGCGTCACAAAAAAATAAGCAATATAATTTTCGATCAAAGGACTCGGGAACTTCAGGTCATGAACCGTTTCGGTGCCTTTTTGGAAATCTGCGGGAAACTTTTTCTTTTTGAACTCTCTTTCTTCAAAAAACGACAAACTTGCGACTGCCATTCCTTCGCAATGACCGCCGTCCATGCCTTGCAATTCTTTGATCCGCCAATTTTCGGCAGTTCTTTTGACCACGCAATTGGCTGATGTATTGCCGGTGACGCAAACTGCTTTCGCTCCGAACAGCAGAATCATATCGGAAGTGGTTAGATCGTTCTTCCAATTATGGTCGTTGCCGTAGTTTTCAAAACTGAAGCCGTCAACTTCGGGATCGAAATTAAGCGTGCCGATGATTTTGCCCTGTCCGTTCTGCGCTTTTGTTTCGTTTGCCAGCGGCGCAAAAATGAATGTCATTGCGATAAAAATAACTGTGCAATAAAATAAGCGATAGTTTTTCATATTGTTTTCTCTCCTCAATGCCGAACCAGAAATCCGCAATCGACTCTCAATCTAACTAAACGGGTTTTAATAGAAAAAAGGGTCATCTAAAAAATTAATTTTGGAATATTGAGTAAATAATAGCGTAAACCATCGCATTAACGACACAATATGCGCCAAAATTATATCCTTAATCGCAAGCATTTCTTAATCTGCCAAAGTAGAATTAAGCAAAATGTCTTTAACGGGAGTCCCTTTCCGGTTGAATAAATACGAATTTGAGCCCATATCAGTGAAACCGGCACGGAAAGTTATCGGTTCAAGCGAACCGTAAGTAGTAAAAAGGCACGGAAATCCTAGATTGGTAAATCGAACAGATGGTCCAAACGGGACTGCCGTTTTTGCAGGTGAGCCACTTCAGGCCGCCGAAATGAGCCAATTCAACTTGCCAAAATCAATTCTAGTTGACGTTCAACAGATCATCACAAATTAACAATATTTTACAAACTTTTCCATCTCAATCAAAATGGAAATTTTCATCAACCGACTTTCGTCCGGATCTTCCGGCTTTCCGGGTTCCGACGCTGATCATTCACGGAACGGGCGACAAGACCGTGCCGATCGACGCGGCAGGACGCGCAGCGGCAAAGGGCATCGCTAATTCGAGATTGATCGAATACGACGGCGCGCCTCATGGACTGCTCGCCTTGAAAGTCAGCATTGAATCAGAGTGTCGAACTGTCCCCAATCAAAATACCAAACTCAAGGCTGTGTCAGTATTACTTTTGGACATTTTATTTAACCACTCCAATCTTGTTTGTTAATGACATATCGATAATGCTACATTTCCACGACGGATTTATGTCCAAACTTCAGCTCTTATTGACTATTCTCGTAACCACCGTCTTTGTTGGCGGCGCTATCGGCGTTGCCAACCACTTTTATGGCGAAAAACGGCTGCCTCAGGCCAA
The DNA here is from genome assembly GCA_031362765.1 of Acidobacteriota bacterium. Taxonomy (GTDB): domain Bacteria; phylum Acidobacteriota; class Blastocatellia; order Pyrinomonadales; family Pyrinomonadaceae; genus JAFDVJ01. The sequence goes on from JANLTD010001299.1 coordinate 6,011, forward strand.
TTCAGTTCAGACGTCACGCACTCTTCCATCACCTAAAGTCGCTGCCCAGGCTGAAGCCTTTCCACGAACGATCGAAGGTCGAGTCGTTGGAGTCACCGACGGCGACACGATAACAGTCTTGACGGCGGAGAACAAACAATACAAAATAAGACTCGCGGGAATCGACGCACCCGAACGCGGACAGGACTTCGGCACCAAGTCAAGTGACTCCCTATCAAAACTCATTTTCAATCAGATTGTACGAATTGCGGCCACGAAGTTGGATAAATACGGAAGGACAATTGGAAAAGTCTTTATTGGTGAAAAAGATATGAACTTAGAACTGGTAAGGGAGGGAATGGCCTGGCACTATAAGCAATACGAGGACGAACAAAGCGAGCAAGATAGAAAGACTTACGCGGAGGCTGAGATTCAATCTAGAACGAAGAAGATTGGCCTTTGGTCAATGCCTAACCCAGTACCGCCTTGGGTTTACAGACACCCCGAACTCGCTCAGCCTACCGTCAAGGGCAATTCTTAGCCTTACGATAGCCCGCGTTTCGAGCTTCTTCCTCCGTCGTGAACCACACAATATTGGCTGTCGGAATGCCGAACAACTGCCGGAGAAGATCGTACCCATAAGCCCGCAGAATCCATGCCTGATGATTGCCACGTTCGATCTGGGGGGCCGCAACTTTCTCCTTCAAATCGCAAAAAATTCGGCGAAAGATCGTTGTCTTCCGCATACAATTCCTCCACATGATTATAAATTTCGGCCAACAACTAGTTGTCCGTTATGTTACGAGGCAAAACAAAATAATTGGTTGTGCGACAACCAAGCGGTGATTTTATGGCGGAATGGCTCTTGACTGGCCGCCTCGCGCAAATTGCCGGGCACACACTCCCGTTTTTACGACATCGCCTACTTCTCTGATTATTTTATCTTAAATTGCAATCTATTGACATCTATTGCCAATATTCTATACTTCCTTTGAAAGGAGTTTTATTATGGCAACAGCAACGATAAATATCTCGATTCCCGATACGATGAAACGGGAAGTCGAGGAAATCATCGCTTCGGAAGGCTACGGTAACACGAGCGAGTTTTTCCGCGACCTCGTGCGTGATTACATGCAAAGGCGCCAGGAGCGCAAACTCGAAGCTCTTCTTCTGGAAGGGCTCGAAAGCGGCAAAGCGACGCCGTTCACGAAAGGCGATTTTGAAGCGATCAAACAGCGCGGCATTGGACGTTTGAAAAATAAAGCCAAATAATGACTTACGAAATTTTCAAACACCCGCAGGCGGAGCGCGACATCGAAGAATGTTTCGTTTATATCGCCGAAGACAATCTCGATAAAGGCGTCTATTTTTTGGTGGCGGTCGAAGACGCCATCGAGCAGCTTGCCCGCTTCCCTCTTCTCAGCAAGGTCTTTATTTTGCTCCGAAAATCCCGGTCATCCGGGGTCAAATAATCGCGCAATGCTCTCAGACAGCGCAGAACGGACTAAAGTTATCCGAATCACCCGTTCCAGGCAGAATGTGAGTCAGAATTATTGAGGAGACCTTAGCAACATAGTTTTTCCCTCCGGACGGATTTAGACGCCGGTTGGAAAACTTACGAAATGGAAGCCGGATTACTTCTGCAATTGTCAGCCAAGCTTATTTTCATAAACTTCGACTCTTCCCTGTTTTGTTTTCCCGTCAGCCATTTATTTTCTGTAATATGGCTATTAACGGACATAAATAAATATCCGGGAGCTTGGCGAATTATTATTGTTGATGTTCATAAAATGTGAGATGATGGACATTGGAGGCAGATCGTATGACAATGATTAGACAAACGTTCAAAAATCGAATCCGCAAAAATAAACATTTTTTACTTGATCAAGACAGATTGAAAAAAGCGCAGGAAGTTCTCGGCACCCGCACTGAAACCGAAACCATCGAAATCGAAGAGATCCAATCGCAACAAGAAGAATAAGAAGAAGAA
>JANLTD010000017.1:0-2066 GCA_031362765.1 Acidobacteriota bacterium
GAATCAAACTCCCGAGCCGTGGCATTTTTTGAATTTTTTGCCGGAGCCGCAGTAGCAGGGTTCGTTTGGTTTGACCTTGGCGTGTTCGCGTTTGAACGGTGTGTGGCGAACTTCTTCGGTATCGCCCGCGACCGATGCGCCGGCCATCGCGCCGGTGAAAGCCATTCCCGCAGCCTGGCGGCGGGCGCGCTGGCGTTCCAATCTTTCGAGGCGTTCGATCTCTTCTTGCTCGTCTTTGACGACGATCTCGAGGTTGAACAACGCCTTGCTCGTGTTGGTGTCGATCCGGTCGAGCATATCCTGAAACATATCGAACGACTGCTTTTTGTATTCGACGAGCGGATCTTTCTGCCCGTAGCCAACGAGTCCGATGCCCTGTTTCAGATGATCGAGCGAGAGCAGATGGTCTTTCCATTGCGAGTCAATGATATTGAGCATGATGTAGCGCTCATATGCCCGAAGTGATTCCGTACCCGCGAGTTTTTCCTTCTCGGCGTAGTTGCCCGAGGCTTTGAGCCAGACAGCTTCGGCGATCTGGTCGGCGTTCATTATTTTGAAATTAACGTCGGCATCAACTGCCGGATCAACCGCGTAGATGCTTTCGATCTCAGCCGCGTAGGTATCAACGTCCCAATCTTTGGGCGCGACTTGCGGATTAAGGAAACTATGCGTGAGATCGTGCAGCAAATCGCGTGCGACGCCTTTTTCGCCCAACAGATATTCGCGGTGTTCGGGTTCGAACATCAATTGACGGCGCAGTCCGTAGATTGTCTCGCGCTGTTTGTTCATCACGTCGTCGTATTTCAGGACGTGTTTACGTGTTTCAAAGTTACGCGCTTCGACCGCTTTTTGAGCGCGTTCGATCTGTTTGGAAACGGTCCGCGATTCAATCGCGACGCCTTTTTCCATCCCGAGCCATTCCATCATTGAACGCACTTTGTCGCCCGCAAAGATGCGCATCAGATCGTCTTCCAAGGACAGCACAAACCGCGAGCTGCCGGGATCGCCCTGTCGTCCCGCACGACCGCGAAGCTGATTATCGATCCGGCGTGATTCGTGGCGTTCGGTTCCTAAAATATGCAAACCGCCTGCCGCGACAACCTCTTTATGTTCTTCGGCAACCACATGTTTGGCTTTCGCGAGTTGTTCTTCAAACTGTTCTTCGGTTGCCTCATCCGGATTGATCTCCATCCGTTTGAGATATTCACGCGCCAGTGACTCGGGGTTTCCGCCCAAAAGAATATCCGTTCCGCGTCCGGCCATATTGGTCGCGATCGTGATCGCGCCTTTGCGCCCCGCCTGCGCGATGATTTCGGCTTCACGCTCGTGATATTTGGCGTTCAAAACATTGTGCGGAACGCCGATCTTCTTTAATTTGTCGGCGATCAGTTCCGAATTTTCAACCGAAACCGTGCCGACCAGAACGGGTTGCCCGTTGGCGTGAAGCTCTTTGATCTCGTCAATTACCGCGTCCCATTTTTCAGGCAGAGTGCGGTAGATCATATCGGAATGATCTTTGCGGATCATCGAACGGTTCGTCGGAATGATGACGACATCGAGACCGTAGGTCGTCCCGAATTCTTCGGCTTCGGTTTCCGCCGTGCCGGTCATACCCGAAAGTTTTTCATACATCCGGAAGTAATTCTGCAGCGTGATCGTCGCGAGAGTTTGGTTTTCGCGCTCGATCTTGACGCCTTCTTTGGCTTCGACCGCTTGATGAAGTCCGTCCGACCAGCGTCTGCCCGCCATCAATCTTCCCGTGAAATCGTCAACGATGATGACCTCGCCTTCCTGCACGACGTAGTGATGATCTTTTTTATAGAGTGTGTGTGCTTTGAGCGACTGCTCGACGCAGTGCAGCATTTCCATATTCGCGGGATCATAAAGATTGGAAACACCGAGAAGTTTTTCCGCCTTGGTCACACCGGCTTCGGTCAAAACCGACGAGTGATTTTTCTCGTCCAATAAATAATCGCCCGTCGTGACCTTGGTTTCTTCGTCTTTATGTCCGCGTTCGAAATGCGGAATGATCTCGTTGGCGGTGAAATATTTGTCGGTCGCTTCGT
>JANLTD010000029.1:0-4543 GCA_031362765.1 Acidobacteriota bacterium
TTTTCTTTGCCGGCGGCGGTGCGTGGAGTTTGGACCAACTTCTTTGGAAGAAGAAATAAGCTTAAGACTTTATATCAAGCAGTTTATAAAGGGGAAAGTATGAAAGAATATATCAAAAGATCAATCACGTTTGCCGAATATATCAAGCTGATTGATGATCTATTGCTTGGCGGCAAAACAACCGGTGTGAATCAATCGGAAGCGATGTTTAATTATGGCAAGTTGAATCGCAAACGGATGTACCGCCTTGAAAAAACGGTTGAAATAGACGAATCTGTAAAAGAAAAATCGCGTAAAATCAATCGAAAACAAATTTGGCTGATAATTACCGAAGGCTGGTGCGGAGACGCAGCGCAGAATATTCCGATCATCGAAAAGATCGCGGCAGAAAGTCCGAACATTGAAACGCGCTACGTTTTGCGCGACGAAAATCTGACGCTGATGGACGAGTATTTGACGAATAATGCGCGTTCGATTCCAAAGCTGATCGCGCTCGACGCGGAAAGTTTCGAGGAACTCGGTGTATGGGGACCGCGACCGCAAGCGGCAATGGATCTGTTTAGCGAAATGCGTGTCCGAGGATTGGAAAAAAATCTGATGATGGAAAACCTGCAGCGTTGGTATCTGGCGGACAAAAACCGTTCGATTCAGACAGAATTTGAAAATCTTTTGGACAAATGGACAAAAGAAAAAGAAAACGCCGCGGCGCGTTAAAGTTGTCAGAGTTTTTCAAACAACAGATTGAAATTTTGAATAATATTAAGTAATCGTAATTGTTTAGGTCTTTGGTCTTTGGTTTTTGGAAATAAATTGCCGATTGGCATTGAATTTCTCACCACGCTAGCTTGTTTTGTGGAGTCTCGATTGAAAGCGGGCGGGTGTCCATCGAAAAAAACCAAAAACCAAAGACCAAAAACCAAAAACCTAAACAGATACGATTTTGTTAAAAAATAACTTTTTTGAGGAGAATTGAATGAAAAAATTAGCGTTAGGCATTTTATCTTTATCTTTATTTTTAGCGGCGTGCGAAGACCCGGCGGCGAATAAACCGAAGGCGACGACGACCAATTCGACGACCAACACACAAACTTCAAATACAAATACGGCCGCGCCGAAAGTTGAAACAAAAGGCACGGCTTTGGCTTTGACCGCCGAAAATTCAAAGGTCGAATTTACCGGTTCAAAAGTCACGGGCAAGCACGATGGCGGCTTTAAGGCATTTACCGGAACAATTGATCTTGTCAACGCGAAACCGGAAGAAAGCAGTGTGATGGTTGATATTGATATGAAATCCGTTTTTGTTGACGATGAAAAATTGGCGGGACATTTGAAATCGGCTGATTTTTTCGACGTTGAAAAATTCCCGAAAGCAAATTTTACGTCGGCAAAGATCGTCGCCGATCCGGCAAAAGGCGCCGGAAATTATACGGTGACGGGGGATTTCGAGCTGCACGGACAGAAGAAATCGATCAGCTTCCCGGCAAAAATTAGTGTTACGGACACGGATGTCGCAGTTGAAGCCGAATTTTCGATCAACCGCAAAGACTTCGGCATAATCTATGCCGGAAAAGCCGACGATCTGATCCGCGATGATGTCGTGATTCGTCTGAATTTGAAGAGTCCGCGTAAAAAGTGAAAGAGTGAAAAAGTGAAAAAGTTTGATGACATAATTTTATCCGAAACTTTTACCCTTTTCAGCTCTTTCACTTTTCACATTGAAATTTTATGAAAGCTTACGAAATACAACAATTCGGAGTAGAAAATCTGGCATTGGTCGAGCGCGACGAACCGCAACCGAAAGAAACAGAAGTTTTAGTCAAATTTCACGCGGCTTCATTAAATTATCGCGATCTGATGATGATCAAAGGCTGGTATAACCCGAAACTCAAAATGCCTCTGGTGCCGTTTTCGGACGGTGCGGGCGAAGTTGTCGCGGTTGGCGCGAACGTTACAAAGTGGAAGACGGGCGACCGCGTGATGCCGCTCTTTATGCAAGGCTGGCTTGACGGCGAGATCGAAGTTTCCAAGGCGCGAACCGCGCTTGGCGGCGATGTTGACGGTGTTTTGCGCGAATTCGGGGCGTTTGACGAAAGCGGTCTGGTGGGCATTCCCGACCATTTCACATACGAAGAAGCCGCGACCTTGCCGTGTGCGGCCGTGACCGCTTACAATGCGCTTTTTGAATCGGGAAAACTTCATCCGTCTGATACCGTTCTGCTGCAAGGCACGGGCGGTGTTTCGATCTTTGCTCTGCAATTAGCAAATGCTTACGGCGCGAGAACGATCATTACGTCTTCAAGTAACGAAAAATTACATCGTGCTAAACAACTCGGCGCGGATGAATTGATCAATTACAATGAGCGCGAAGATTGGGATAAAGCCGTTTTGGAATTGACCGGAAAACGCGGCGTGGACACGGTCGTCGAAGTCGGCGGCGCCGGAACTCTGCAAAGATCTGTGAACGCCGTCAAAATGGGCGGCCACGTTGCCGTAATCGGCGTTTTGTCAGGCAAAGGCGAATTTAATTCGACTTCCATTTTGATGAGGGCCGTCAAATTACACGGAATTTTCGTCGGTTCGCGGCAAATGTTTGAACAAATGAATCAGATGCTTTGCCATCACACGCATTTGAAGCCGATAATAGATAAAACTTTTGAATTTGGCGAAGCGCGTTCTGCCTTGAAATATATGGAAACCGGCGGACACTTCGGCAAAATCGTTGTTAAAATTTGACAAGTTGTTTGAAAATTATTTTTTGCCTGCGAAACATTCGAAATTCACGAAAATAAATCAAAACAAATTTTCTTTTTTTACTATCTTTCGGGTCTTTTGTGGTCAAAAAATAGTATTCAAAAGTCTTCACTGGAACAAGGACAAATTGTTATGAGTAATATTATACAGATCGAACCGATTAACTGGAGAGAGTTTTTGGGTGAATTTGCCGCCCGAAACAACAATCGGCGGGCGCGTTTTGATGTTTTCAGACTCCGCGGCGGCGTTGAACAAGAATCGCGGGAAGAGCATCTCGAAGACATCTTGCTAAAAACCGACGGACAGGCGAAATCAGTCGAAGTCATTCGCATTGACCGGACAAATGGCACTGCTGAAAAAAAGCGTGACGTGATCACGAATGTGCGCGGAATTTCCGTGCAGTATGATACTGACGGAAGCGAAAGCGTGCTTGAAATCACGGATGACCAAAATACGCTGATAAATTTGCGGTTTGAATCACGAGTCGACGGAGTTTCCTAAAGTAAAAAGGTGAAAACAAACGTCGAAAAGGTGAAAAAGTTACCTACCGTAATGCGAAGCCAACTTTTCCACTTTTTCACTTTTAGCCTTTTCCACTTTGAAAGATATGATTGACGAAAAAATACAAGCTTACGCGCAGCAGCACACAACTCCGGAAAGCGGGATCTTAACCGAACTCTTGCAAAAGACTTACGAGACGCGTGCTGATAAATCAATGCTTTCGGGCTTTTATCAAGGCCGTTTGCTGGCGATGTTCGCCAAGATGATCGCGCCGCGCCGCATCCTTGAGATCGGAACTTATATGGGTTATTCAGCGATGTGTCTGGCCGAAGGATTGACCGAAGGCGGCAAGGTCATCACGCTTGATATTGAGCCCGAAACGCACGAAATCGCAAGAAGTTTCTGGGCAAAATCCGGGTTAAACGACAAAATTGACGGGCGTTTGGGAGATGCTCTGAAGATCATTCCGACTTTGCACGAAACTCTTGATCTGGTTTTTATAGATGCCGATAAGCCGAATTATGCTAATTATTATGATCTGACCTTTCCGAAACTTCGGCTCGGCGGAATAATTTTGGCGGACAATGTTTTGTGGAGCGGCGAGGTTCTAAAAGTCGAAAGCGGCTTGACGACCGACGAAAATACCATCGCTTTATACGATTTCAGCAATAAAATTCAAGCGGACGATCGCGTCAGCAATATTCTTTTAGCGGTGCGCGACGGATTGTTGGTCATCAGAAAAGAAAAGGAGTGAGTTTCAAGTTCAAGGTTTCAAGTTCCAAGTTTTAAGTCGGATTTGTTTTAATTCGGAGTTTGGAACTTGAAACTTAAAAAAAAGCCGCCTGAAGGCGGGACTCAAAACAATAATTTATGGCAAAAGCAGAATTAAAGACGAAGAAAACGGAAGCCAGTGTTGAAGAATTTTTGAACGGCGTTGCCGGTGAAAATGTCCGAACGGATTGTTGGAAAATCGTTGAATTGATGTCGAAAGCGACAAATGCGGAGCCGAAAATGTGGGGCACAAATATTATCGGTTTCGGTAATCGCCTTTTGAAATACGCATCGGGACGCGAACTTGATTGGATGGAGATCGGGTTTTCGCCGCGCAAGGCAAATCTGACGCTTTATCTGACGAACTGCGAAGGAATGGACGATAATTTATTAGAAAACTTGGGTAAATATAAAACCGGCAAAGGCTGTTTGTATTTCAAGCGTTTGAGCGATGTCCGCAAAGAAGTCTTAGAACAATTAATTGAAAAATCGGTCGAAAATATAAGGAGAAAATAGAAAT
>JANLTD010000175.1:0-1790 GCA_031362765.1 Acidobacteriota bacterium
TGGCGGACGAACTGCTGCGCCTTTACGCCGAACGTAAATTGGTCAAAGGGTTCGCCTTTTCGCCCGACGCGCCGTGGCAAATAGAATTTGAAGACGCTTTTCCATACGATCTGACGGTTGATCAGGCGAACGCGATTGAAGACACGAAAAACGATATGCAGGCGGGCGTCCCGATGGATCGCCTGATCGTCGGCGATGTCGGCTACGGTAAAACCGAGGTCGCGATGCGCGCCGCATTCAAAGCCGTGATGGACGGCAAACAGGTCGCCGTTCTGACGCCGACGACCGTGCTTGCCTATCAGCATTCCGAAACCTTCAAACAGCGTTTTGCCGCATTTCCGGTTTCAATCGAATTGTTGTCGCGGTTTCGTTCACCGAAAGAACAAAAATTGGTCGTCGAATCAACGGAAAAAGGCACGACCGACATTTTGATCGGGACGCACCGAATTTTGTCGAACGACGTCAAATTGCCAAAACTCGGGCTGGTGATCGTTGACGAAGAACAGCGTTTTGGTGTCGGTCACAAAGAAAAGCTCAAACAACTGAAAAAGATGGTTGACGTTCTGACTTTGAGCGCGACGCCGATTCCGCGAACTTTGAATATGTCTCTGCTCGGAATGCGCGATATGTCGGTCATCGAAACGCCGCCGCGCGACCGTCTGGCGATCAATACGCAGGTCGTACAGTTTAGCGAAAGCGTCATCAAATCGGCGATCGAACTCGAAATGGCGCGCAGCGGACAGGTTTTCTTTATTCATAATCGCGTCGAAACCATCGAAGCGATCGCCGCGCACGTCAAAAACATCGTCCCGAATGCGCGGATCGTGATCGCGCACGGACAGATGAACGAAAAGGAAATGGAAACGGCGGTGCTTGATTTTGTCGCCTACAAATTCGATGTTCTGGTCGCGACGACGATCATTGAAAACGGCATCGACATTCCGCGTGCCAATACGATCATCATCAATCGCGCCGACAATTACGGACTTTCGCAGCTTTATCAATTGCGCGGCCGCGTCGGCCGTTCAAACCGCCGCGCCTACGCTTATCTTTTGATTCCGTCGGAATTAGAAATAACGCCGATCGCGCGGCGGCGTTTGAGCGCGATCCGTGAATTTTCGGATCTCGGCGCAGGTTTTCGGATCGCTGCGCTCGATCTTGAACTCCGCGGCGCGGGAAATATTCTCGGCGGTCAGCAATCGGGTCAATTGGACGCGCTCGGGTTTGACCTTTACACGAAAATGCTCGAACGCACGATCATGGAGCTCAAAGGCGAAACCGTTGAGGACGAAATCAGCGTTTCGCTCAATCTTGGCGCGGACGTTTCGATCCCGAACAATTACATCAGCGAAACTTCTCAGCGGCTCAGGACTTACAAACGAATCTCGTCCGCCGATTCGGAAGAAAAACTTTTGGGAATCTACACGGAAATCCAGGACCGCTACGGCAAGATTCCTCAATCGGTCAATAATCTGTTCGATTACGCGCGGCTTAGAAAACTTTCAGAGGCGATGCAGATCGTTTCGGTTGACAAAACAAACAACGGTTTTGCCGTTAAATTAAGCGAAAACGCGCACGTTTCGCCCGAAAAACTGATGCAGATTTTGAGCAATTACGAAGGCTCGGCTTTTTCGGCGAACGGAATCTTGCGCGTTGTGATTGATGCGGATAATCTGATTGATGCGGCGCGGAAGGTTTTGGAAAAGATCCGGGCGAATTAACCTGAAAGCACATTGCTGGGAGCGCAGGCATCCTTGCGTGCTGAGCGCGATAGCGCGAATAAATCGTGA
>JANLTD010000207.1:0-3378 GCA_031362765.1 Acidobacteriota bacterium
GCCACGCGGACATGTTTGGTCTGGCTTGTTCGACCAGCGGCGACGCGTATTTCGAGCATTGTTATTTGCAGGACATTCCAAAGGCTTTTCGTGCAATCAAAGGCGATCCGAACAAACTGATTGAAAAATTCTGGAACGAAGACGCGAAAAAAGGCAAGGACGATTTTGCGGGTTTGAATATTATCGGAATGAGCGCGTGTTATTCGCCCCGAGGAACAGATTTTGATTTGCCGTTTGATTTGGAAACCGGCGAGATCCGCGATGAGATTTGGGCAAAATGGCTGGCGCATGATCCGGTGCGGATGGTTGAAAATTCGCTCGAAAATCTAAAATCGTTAAAATTGCTTTATATTGACGCCGGCACAAAAGACGAATTCGCGCTCGATCTGGGCGCGCGGATCTTGTGCGAAAGGTTGAAAAGATTTGACATTCCGCACATTGCGGAAGAATTCGACGACGGGCATTTCAATATTTCGTATCGCCAAAATCGTTCGTTAGAATTGATTTCTGAAAACATTCAATTGTGATATATTTGAATTAGTTGAATTGACGGCAACTGTCAGAACCCCGAGCGGTAGCGAGTGGCTAAAAACTTACCAAGCCGCTACCGCTCCTGGTTCTGACAAGTAAGTTGGAGAAAACTTTATGACAACGGCAACCAACACAACTCTGCGCTGGACTTCGGCTGATTTGGAACTTTTGCCAAACGGCGATAAAAAATACGAAATCATTGACGGAGAACTTTATATGTCGAAACAACCACATTGGCATCATCAGAAAACTTGCGGAAATATTTATTTCTTTTTGTATAAATGGAGTTTAGAAACAGGTTTGGGCGAACCGAGTTTTGCACCCGGAATTATTTTTGCCGGAGATGACGATGTTGCGCCGGATGTCGTTTGGATCAGCAATGAGCGAATGAAAACCGCGCTTGAAGACGATGGAAAACTACATTCCGCGCCCGAACTTGCTATCGAAGTTGTGTCGCGCGGCTTTGAAAATGAAAGGCGCGACCGCGAAGTTAAACTCAAACTCTATTCACGGCGCGGCGTTTCCGAATACTGGATTGCCGATTGGCAAAACAAAAAGTTAGAAGTCTTTCGGCGCGAAAATGCCGAACTCAAACTTATTGCCACACTTTTTGTCGAAGATTCACTGGAAACTCCGCTTTTACCCAACTTTAAATGTTCGGTCAGCGAAATTTTTCAAGGCGTGTAAAAAACCTTTATTCCCCTGAAACTCGTTCAACTTCCGAGTTCATTTTGCCGGTCAGCATAAAAAACATCATTTTGTAATCGGAAATAAACGACCACAGCGGATATTGAAACGTCGCCGGTTTGTTTTTCTCAATGTAAAAATGCGAAACCCACGCAAAACCGTAACCGACGACCAGACACAGCGGGAGATAAAGATATGTTCCGTTTTTAACAAACCAAACAAGCAAGACGATCGCCAGACTCGTGCCGATAAAATGCAGCAGACGCGTCAAAGGTTGCGAATGTTCCTGCACATAAAAATCCCAAAATTCCGTGTAATTTATAATTCGTCCGTTTTCCATCAGTTTCCCTCCGCAGTTTGAAATAACTTCAGATATTCTTCTTCCCGGACAGGCGCGATTTCCGCCAATTTCATATTTTCTTCAACGTGCCCCGCGCGGCTCATTCCAACCAGCGCGGTCGTTACATTCGGTGTTGAACGGACAAATTGAATACTCGTCATCGCGTCGGTCGTCGGTTTGCCGAGAATTTCGCGAATGTGAAGCGGCACGCTGTGCGCGAGCTTTCCTTGCAGGATCGAAGCGCTGCACATCACTGAAACTCCAAGTTCGTGCGCCGCGTCAAAGGTTGTATAAACTTTTCCGGTGACAGCTTGATTTCTGAAAATATAAGCTTCCGGCATCGCCAGATTAAACGGCAGCTGGATAAAACGAAAACCGTGATCTTCGCCGCCGATCTGTTTTGCAATGCCGACCATTCTTTCGAGCGAATGATAGCTTTTATTATCAGGCGCAACGCGGAAACCGTTCCACGTCGCCGCGCCGTAAAATTTGATCTTGCCGCCGACGCGATTTTCTTCGAGCTTTTCAAACGCTTTGGCGAGCCGCGCTTCAAAAGTGTATTTATCAACCTCGCCGAGTTGCGATTCGGGATTGTGAATGTAAAACAGATCAAGCGCGTCCAAACTCATATTTTTGAGCGATTGGTCAATCTGCGATTGCAGATAATTCGCCGTCATACAATGACTTCCACCGACTAGATCGTCAAATGTCGCAATGCCTTTTTTGACAAAATTTTCCTCGAAATAGCTTTGAACGTTTTTCGGCGGTTCGTTATCAAATGGCAAATATCCGCCTTTGGTCGAGATAAAAACCTCTTCCCGGGAGAAACCTTTTGCGCTTAGATTCTGCAATGCTTGTCCGATGTTTCGCTCGCTGCGCTGAAAACGGTAATTCGCCGCCGTGTCAATCACGTTGCCGCCCGATTCGACAAATTTTGTGATTGCTTCAACATAATGCGTGTCGGTCGCCGCGTCGTAATTCCCCAAGTATGTTCCGACACCGATCGAAGAAAGCGTCAATCCCTGAGCCGCGCGGAAATGTCCGCGTGCCGCGTTCGGAAATCTTTCGGCGTATTTTTTTGTGCCTTCCGGCGTTGCTGTTTTGTTCATTTATGCTTTGCGTCTTTGCGTCTTTGCGGGAAATAAAATTGGTTTCCCGCAAAGACGCAAAGTTAAATAAAATCCTCGATAATCTTGACAATCTCCCGCAAACCATCGGCGTCCGTTCGTGAAAAATCGTCGAGTTTGTCACTGTCAACATCCAACACACCGAAAACTTCTCCTTGACGGTCGAAGATCGGCAATACGATCTCGGATTTCGACTCGAACGAGCAAGCAATATGACCGTCGAATTCTTCGACATTGGGCACGATCACGATTTCGCGCGTTGTGTAAGCGCGTCCGCAAACACCTTTCTCAAATTCGATCCGCGTGCAAGCCAATGTCCCTTGAAAAGCGTTCAAAACAAGCTGATTTTCTTTCTTTAAGTAAAATCCCACCCATAAGAAACCGAACGCTTCTTTGAGAATTGCCGTGATATTCGCCAGATTTGCGACCAGATCGCTCTCGCCCGCAACCAGTGAACTGATCTGCGGCGCGAGTTCTTCGTAAATTTTCGCTCGATCCGTCGTTTTTGAAAAAGCCAAACTTTCTGCCATATTTTCATTTTATCACGAAAGAAATTTTCACTGCTACAGACACAGAAGGACACAAAGTAATGCCTCATACGCTTTTCAGTTAGAAACTATGCAATAAGTCAGAACCCTGAGGGCGCGCGCGACGCGCTTGAATAACAATACCATTTAACAGGTCGCGACCGCT
>JANLTD010000213.1:0-10114 GCA_031362765.1 Acidobacteriota bacterium
ATAAGTTATTTTTTACACGTTCCTTAGCGGCCATTTTACCATATCCGGCAAATGTCGCTGCGAACCATCTGACTGTTCTGCTTACAACCGAAGGCCTTGGCGAATTCGGGCATATTCGAGAGCGGACCGTTGACGCGGAAACGAGCGATCGCGTGCGGGTCGTTCTGTGCCTGAAACGATTCGCCTTCGGGCGTCGAAACCTCGGCCCACGCCTGTGCCCATCCAAGGAAGAATCGCTGTTCGGGCGTTAGGTTGTCAATGCTCGCGGGGCGCGGTTTGCCTTCGAGCGATTTTTCAAAAGCCGCGAACGCCATCGTCAAACCGCCGAGATCGGCAATGTTTTCACCAAGAGTGAGCTTGCCGTTCATAAAGACATCGCCGCCGACCTTGAATTTGTCGAACTGGCCGACGACACAGCTTGTACGCTCGTCAAATGCGTTGCGGTCGGCGTCAGTCCACCACGATTTAAGATTGCCGGCGGCATCGTATTTGCTGCCTTCGTCGTCGAAACCGTGCGTGATCTCGTGTCCGATCACGGCGCCGATCCCGCCGTAATTGATCGCGTCGTCGGCCGTCTGATCGAAAAACGGCGGCTGCAAGATGCCGGCCGGAAAAACGATCTCGTTAAACTGCGAATTGTTGTAGGCGTTGACAGTCGGCGGTGTCATTCCCCATTCCGAACGGTCAACCGGCTGCGCCGCCTTTTCGAGATTGCGTTTGATCTGAAATTCACCGGCCTTCAGATTGTTGCTGAAATAGGAATCCCGTGAAATTACGAGACCTTTGTAGCCTTTGAGTTTATCGGGATAACCGATCTTGCGCGTGTAGGCGTTGAGTTTTTCGAGCGCGCGCTTTTTGGTCGTGCCGCTCATCCAGTCAAGCTTTTGCAGACGCTCGCCGTAGGCGGCAAAGAGGTTGTCAATGAGCTCGTTCATACGCTTTTTGGCGGCCGGCGAGAAGCTCGTTTTAACGAATTCAGTGCCGAGCGATTCGCCGAGCACACCGTCAACTTCCGCCGTGCAGGTCTTCCAGCGCGTCTGCTGTTCCTGAACTCCGAAGAGGTATTTGGCGTTGAAATTGAATTCCTCGTCGCGAAAGGCCTTCGGTAATTGCCCGGCCGAACTGCGGATCACGACCCATCGCAAATAAGTTTGCCAGTCTTTGATGGCGACGTCTGCCATCATCTTGCCGACTTCTTCGAAAAACTTCGGTTGACCGAGGTTGATCTCTTTGACTCCTGCGATGCCCCGGTTTTTCAGGTACTCTTCCCACGAAAAATTCGGCGTCAACTGCGCGAGTTCGGCGAGCGTCTTTTTGTTGTAGTTCGCTTCGGAATCGCGAAGTTCGACCGGCGGTTTGGCGGCCGAAGCAAAGCGTTTTTGGATCGTCGCGACGGTCTTTGCGTCAGCCGCAGCCGCGGCCGGCGTGTCGCCCGCAAGCTTGAACATATTCGTCACGAATTCGAGATACTTTTTGCGGGTTTCCTCAGATTTCGGATCGGTGCTGAACCAGTAGTCGCGGTTCGGCAGTCCGATTCCGCCTTGATTCGCGTTGGCGATGTTGGCGTTGCTGTTCTTGTCGTCGGTGCCGATGTAGAAACCGAAGACGCCGCCAAAGCCTCGATCATGAAAACCGGCGATCGTTCGCTGCACGTCTTTTGTGTTTTTGATCTTCGCGACCTCCGCGAAATACGCCTTGAGCGGCGCGGTGCCGGCTTTTTCGATCGCCGCTTCGTTCATACAGCTCGCGTAATAATCACCGACCAGCTGCGCGTCCGAACCTACGGGGCCGCTCGTTTTAGCGGCCGTTTCGACGACCTTTTTGAGGACGTTCTGATTGTTTTCGTAAACGATCGTAAAGCTGCCCCAACTGGGATATTCGGCGGGGATCTTGGTGTTTTTCAGCCAATTTCCGTTGGCATATTGATAAAAATTGTCGCACGCCTCGACCGACGCATCCATTCGACTCGTGTCAAAACCCTTGCTCTGTGCGAATGTCGCGACCGAAATCGAAAACAGCGCGATAAAAGCCGTCACCGACCTTGTAAAATAACGCATCGTAAAAAAAAGCTCCTTTTTGAAAAATTGATCTTGAACTGACGCGTCATTTTACGCGAGTAAATGCAAAAGAGTTTCACTTGACGGCCGCTTTTTGAATTTCTGCAACCGCCTGCGGATTTTCGAGCGCCGACAGATCGCCCGCGTCTTCACCGAGATATGCAGAACGAATGACGCGGCGCATAACTTTGGCGTTGCGCGTTTTCGGCAGCGCGGACACGAAATGGATTCGCGAGGGCGCGAGCGGTTTGCCCATATCTTTGGCGACGAGTGCCTTGAGTTCTGACTGGAGCGCAAGCGGGGACGCTTGCGCTCCAGTCAAAACACAAAATGCGACCATTGCCGTTCCCTTCATTTCATCGGGAACGCCGATCACGGCGGCTTCCGCGACCAATGGATGCGCAACCAGAAGGCTTTCGACTTCCGCCGGACCGACGCGTTTGCCGGCAACCTTGAGCGTGTCGTCCGAGCGTCCGAGAATGTAAAAATGTCCGTCTTCGTCCTGCATCACCCAATCGCCGTGAACCCAAATATCCTTAAATCGCGACCAATAAGTTTCCAAATATCTTTCCGGCTCTTGCCAGAAACCGCGTGCCATTCCGATCCACGGTTTTCTAATCGACAGTTCGCCGACTTTTCCTCTTTCAACCTCTTTGCCGTCATCGTCAAGAATGGCAACGTCAATTCCCAAACACGGCGCGGGAAACGAGCACGGTTTGATCGGCAGCAGCGGATTGCCCATCAGGATTCCGCCCGAAATTTCGGTGCCGCCCGAATAATTAATGATCGGTAATTTTCTGTCGCCGACCTTTTCAAAAAGCCACCACCACGGCGCCGGATTCCACGGCTCGCCCGTCGAAGCAAAGGCGCGAAGACTCGACAGGTCGTGTTTTTTCGGCAGCTCGTCGCCTTTTGTTGCAAGAGCGCGAACGAGAGTCGGCGAGATTCCGAGGATTTCGACCTTATGTTTCGCGCAAAATTCCCACATCCGGTCTGCTTCGGGATAATCGGGCGCGCCGTCGTATAAAACCATCGTCGCGCCATTTATCAACGCGCCGTAGATCAGCCACGGCCCCATCATCCAGCCGATGTCCGTCACCCAAGAGATGCGTGTTCCGCGCCCGACATCCGTGCCGAAAGCCATATCCTGCGCCGCTTTGACGGGAAAACCGCAATGCGTGTGCAAAATGCCTTTCGGCTTGCCGGTCGTGCCGGAAGTGTAGAGAATGATCAGCGGATCTTCGGCGAGGGTTGGTTCGGCGGCTTTTAATTTTTCCGGATCAAGATCAGACTCGTCGAAATTTAAGAACGGGTCGTAATAAAGGATTTTTTCTTCTCTGAGAGATGTTTTTCGCTGGTTGGATGCTTCGAGCCGGTAAGGCCCGAGGTTTTCAAAAATGATGAATTTCTCGATTGCCGGGCATCCGGCGACGGCCGCGGCTGCGACTCCTAACGCATTGAAATGCTTTCCGCGACGCGGGAAGCCCCCGCAGGTAAAAAGCGCTTTTGCCTTTACCGCGTTCAAGCGGCTCGCAATCGCCTCGATGCCGTAACCGCTGAAAACCGGAACGGCAATCGCTCCGATCCGATTGATCGCCAAAAGCGCGACGACGGTTCCGACAAACATCGGCAAATGAATTGCGACCGCATCTCCTTTGCCAAGACCGTGAAATCTTAAGGCTTTCGCGCAATCTTCAATGCGCTTTTGCAATTCGGCGTAGGAAATTTCAAGAACTGCGCCTTCTTCGCCTTCCCAGATGATCGCGGGCTGGTCTTTGATCTCGCTGTTCGCCCAGCGGTCAACGCACATTTCGGTGATGTTCAAACCTCCGCCGGCGCACCATTTTGACCATTCAATGCCTTCTGAGATGTCAAGCAGTTTGTCATACGGCGGATCGAATTTGATGTCGAGAAAGCGCAATACCTCAGCGGTGAATTCTTCGGGCGAGGCGATTGATTGTTGATAGACTTCGTCAAAATTGCTTGCGCCGGTCTGCCGCATAAAGCGCGTTAATTGCGCCCGTTCGATGACTTCGGGCGAAGGTGTCCACGCGATTGGCTGATGCTCGAAAGTGTTTTGGTCGTTCATAATGTTTTTTTTTGCAATTCAAAAGAATTAAGGCATATTTTATAACGAAATGATAATCTATGAAAAAGATACGGGATAAATCGGAAGAAAAGTTCTCTCAGAGATTGAAAGCAAACGCATCGGGTTTTATCCAAATTTGGTCTGATGCCAAGCAGAAATAGTCAGTAATTGCTTTCGTCGGGTTTATCGCTATAATGAATGCCGACAGCACTTTTATAAAGTATTTAACAAATGTTTCAATCAGGTGACCAAATTGGCTCTTACGTTTTGAAGTCGCAAATTGGCAGAGGTGCGTTCGGTGTTGTCTGGCTGGCGGAAGAAACTACGTGTTTGACCACGCACAAAGTTGCGCTCAAATTGCCGAGCGATGCAGAAGTTAATATTGAAACGATCCGGCAGGAAGCGGTTTTGTGGGAACAGGTCAAAGGTCATCCGAATATTCTGCCGATCATCAAAGCTGACGTTGTCAAAAACCAAATTTATATTGCCAGTGAATACGCGCCTGACGGTTCGCTGGCTGATTGGATCAGAAAAAATCACGGATGTGCGCCAACCCCGTTTGCCGCGATTGAAATGACAAAAGGCATTTTGGCAGGATTAGCGCATCTTCATTCAAAATCGGTTATTCACCGCGACTTGAAACCCGAAAATATTTTGCTTCAAGGCGAAATTCCGCGAATCGCCGATTTCGGCATCGCGCGGATGCTCAAAGACTCGCAAAGTTTGAAGGTTGCCGGAACCCCGAATTATATGGCTCCCGAAGGTTTTGACGGCGTTCGCTCCGAGCAAACCGACATCTGGGCGGTCGGTGTTATTTTTTATCAACTGATGACAGGACTTTTGCCGTATCCGCAAGCTGATTTTCTTTCGATGGTCAAAGCGATCGTTTATGAAGAACCTCAGATTGATAAGCAGAAACTTCCCGAACATCTGTATTTTATTATCAATAAAGCGCTCCAAAAAGATGCCTCGAACCGCTATCGATCTGTTTCGTTGATGCTTGATGATCTAAGAAAGTTCAATTCGATGGTTTTTGAAAGCAATTTTACCGCTGACACGATTCCCGACTCTAAATTTCCGACCGGAAAATCGTCAACACCGGCACTCCAAACTACGCAGAAAACCGAAATAATGGAAGAAACTCTGCAAATGGAACAGTTGGACACCAACGCCGAAAAAAATCGTGAAACATTACTTTTGGAAATAGCGCCCGACACAGTGGGCATTCGGAAAGATAAAAGTTATTTGCAATGGGCTGGTGGAATTTTGGCAATTGCGGCCATCAGCGGAGCGGCTTACATAGGAATCAGTTACAGTAAAATTTCCCCGGCGGATTCGCAAGCAGCAAATACTAAGGCGGCAAACACAAACGTTGTGGTGCTAAAAGACGACATTTACAACCGTAGTTTATGGGCAGAATGGGCGTTGATGCTGGAAAATGACGAATACGAAAAAATTGTCCGGGAAACAACTGCCGAAATTGAGAGAAATCCAACCAATTTCATTGCCTATCGGATGCGTGCAACAGCGTATGATAATCTGGGAAACTCCGAAGCGGCGCGAATGGACACCAGAGAAGTTTTGCGTTTGAGCACGAATCCGACGACCGCCGAAGAATATGAATCGCGCTGTTATTCTTTGCGGATAATTAACAAACCCGACGAAGCCTTGACCAACTGTACAAAAGCCATCGAACTCGATTCACAGCTTGCGCTTGCCTACAACATTCGCGGAACAATTTATCATCAGAAACAAATGCTTGATTTAGCGGTTGCAGAATATTCCAAGGCCATCGAACTTAGCCCGCGCAAAACATTTTTCCAAAATCGTGCGCTTGCCTACCGTGCTTTGGGTAATAAAAAGCTGGCGGCAATTGATGACCAAGAGGTGGCAAATTTAGAGAAATACAGGACACCTGTTCCGTCAGCAACGGTAGATCCGAAGACTTCATCAAAGAGTTCGACTTCGGAAAATCCGGTTCCAAAGCCATCGATAAAAGTTAAGCCGACGCCGAATCCTAAGGTCAGCGAACCTTCGAATACCCGGAATTCGAATTCCGTGTTCATATTTCGTCCAAAACCTCAGTCCAAACGTTCGACAGTCACAAAACCGGATCCGACCCCAAAAAGCACGCCTCCAAAATAGGTCGAAAACAAACGGTCCGCAAATCTTTTTGACACGATCGCAAGCCAATGCGTTGATGATCTTCTTTTCCAAGATATTACGAAAACGCGCAAATGGCAGGCGGTAATGCGCCAGTAAATAGTTTTGCCTGGCGCGAATGCGCCCCCGCTTGTCTACGCACTGAAAAGTGGCGTCAAACACTTCGATTTCGGAGAATATTGATAGAAAATGAGAGATTTGAGCGTTTTTCAAACGCTATGCAAGCCGGGACGCTTGCGCTCAAATCGCTAAAACTTAGCACTGACGCATTACGGCAGGCGCGAAAAACTTGTTGAATTGCGATCGACGGACAAGGTAAAATGATAATGGTTTATGGCAGGTAAAACTTCAACCCAAGCCTCAAACAATATGAAAAGAACAAAATTCAAGCAGCGAATAGACAATGCCGTCAACGCCTTCTTTGATGACGAACCGCAGGACCTCGGCGAAAACGGTTTGAGCTTTGCGCGCTCATTCGCCTTGCTCAAACCGGAACCGGCGGCGCAATTTAACGAAAAAGGCGATCGGTTAATGAAAATACTCAAACGCACCTTTCTCTTTCTGCCGGGCGCGTTTTATTTGTTTTTCTCAGTACTGATGATTTTTTCGTTCGAGTTCTTTTGGGATAAGCCCTTCGGTATTTTAGCCGCGTTTCTGATCGGCAGTTTTATGACCATTTTCGGTCTCGGCAGTCTCAAGAACCCGAAACATCTCGTCATTCCGCTCTCGATCGTCGCGGTCGGCATCGCGGCTTTCTCGCTTTTTTCAATGTTTGGAGGTATCAAATATGTTTTCGCGTATGGAATCTATTTTTTCCCTTTCGCTTTGATCGCGCCCTTTCTGGCAAAGAGTCTGGTGGACAGTCAACGTTGAATTGACGGGTTTGCTTGTCAGAACAAGGAGTGGTCGTGACTTGGTAAATTTACCCACCCGCTACCGCAGGCGGTTCTGACCCGTCAATTCAACCTTGACTTAGCACTAGTTGATGGTAGAAAAGGTGACGAACAGTTTAATGCACAGACGCAAAGACGCTAAGGCGCAATGGATCAAAAATTGGGCAGATTTTGATTGAAATAGCTTTGCGCCTTTGCAACTTTGCGTTTTTGCGTTAAAAATTATAAGTAATCATCTAAAGACTTATGATCGAAAAACCTGTCGAAATCAAACTTCCCGCAAATCTTTTTGGAGGCAAAACTGCCATCGTGACGGGCGCGAGCCGAGGCGTCGGACGTGCAACCGCGATGCGTCTGGCTGAAGCGGGCGCGAATGTCGTTGTCAATTATCTGAAAGAAGAACAAAAAGCCGAAACGGTCGTCGCGCTTTGCCGGGAAAAAGGCGTTGACGCGCTCGCAGTTCAGGGCGATGTTTCGGTTTGGCAGGAGGCGCAGAATCTCGCCCAGAAAGCGGTCGAGAAATTCGGCAAGATCGATCGACTTGTTTTGAACGCCGGAATCTGGGAAGGCGCGCCGATCGAGGAAATGTCGGAAGATACCTGGAACAAGGTTTTAAATACGAATCTCAAAGCGGCGTGGGCGATGACCAAGGCTTGTGTGCCTTCGATGAAAAAGCAGCCGTCGGGCGCGATCGTCCTTGTTTCTTCAACGGCCGGACAGCGCGGCGAGGCCAATTTTTCAAACTACGCGGCATCAAAAGGCGGACAGATCGCTTTCACAAAGGCGCTCGCTTCGGAGCTTTGCCCGAAGATCCGCGTCAATGCGGTCGCGCCCGGCTGGATCGAAACGGCGATGGTCAGACCGGTTTTTGAAGATGAAGATTATAAGCAAAAGGTTTTGAAATCAATTCCGCTCGAAAGAATGGCGGCAACCGACGACGTCGCGCTCTCGATCTGCTTTCTGCTTTCCGATTGGTCGCGCCACATCACCGGCGAGATTCTGAACATCAACGGCGGCGCGGTTCTTTGTGGGTAGAGTTTTAGTCGGCTAACTTATTGATTAACTTATTTCATTCGCTTTGTTTGTGGAAAAATGGACGTTTTGGAGTAAAATACTCGCAAGTTCTATGAATTCTACAAATCTTCAGGAATATCAAAATCACTTTGCGAGCGCGGGACAATCGCTCTATGTCGAGAATCTGATCGGTAATACGCCGCTGCTCGCCGTTCATTTTAAGTTCAAGGGCGAACGGCGGACGATCTTTGCCAAAGCCGAACATCTGAATCTTTCGGGCAGCATCAAAGACCGCATGGCATTGCATATTTTACGCGAAGCCTATCGGACCGGGCAGATCAAAAAAGGCGACTGCGTCGTTGAAGCGACGAGCGGCAATACCGGCATCGCCTTTGCCGCGCTCGGACATGCTTTCGGGAACCCGGTGAAAATCTATATGCCGGATTGGATGAGCAGCGAACGCATTTCGCTGATCAAAAGCTACGGCGCGGAAGTCGTTTTGGTGAGCCACGAAGAAGGCGGATTTGTCGGCAGTATTGACCTTTGCGATCATTTTGCCGATGAAAACGAAAACGTTTTTCTCTCGCATCAATTTTCTAACGAAGCCAATCCTCAAGCGCATTATTTGGGTACAGCGCCGGAAATCTGGTCACAGCTTGAAAGTATCGGCTTAAAACCGGACGCTTTTGTTGCCGGCGTCGGCACCGGCGGAACGATTATGGGCGTCGCCAAATATCTAAGGGAAAAAGATAAAAATATCAAACTTCACCCGCTCGAACCGGCCGAATCTCCGACCTTGACGAGCGGCTGTAAGGTCGGAAGCCATCGGATTCAAGGGATTTCCGACGAATTTATCCCCGCGATCTGTGAGCTTGATTCGCTTGACGAAATTGTCACGGTTTCCGACGGCGATTCAATCCTGATGGCTCAAAAGCTGGCGTCAGAACTCGGGCTTGGCGTCGGAATTTCTTCGGGCGCGAATTTTTTGGGAGCCTTGATGGCACGCGAGAAACTCGGTACAGACGCGGTTGTCGCAACGATCTTTTGTGATGACAACAAAAAATACCTAAGCACCGGTCTTGTCAAAAACGAGCCTTGCCAAGAGGATTATCTTTCCCGGCATATCGAGCTTTTCGGCTATCAAACGATCGGGCGCATCAATCAAAAGGGAACCTTCGGGTTTAATTAACGATTAGCGCAGATAAATTTCTTTCTTCCTTTGCTTCGACGGCATTTTTCATTTAACTTTACAAATTAATTGTGAGTGAAAATATCAAACCAACTGTTATGAAATTCGGCGGCACAAGTGTGCAGGACGCGGAAGCGTTTGCGCGGGTCGCTTCGATCGTTTTGGGCGAACAAGCAAATTCGCCGGTCGTCGTTACTTCGGCGATGTCACGCGTGACGGACGCGCTGCTTGCGGCGTTCGATCTGGCGAAAAAAGGTGAAATCGAAAACGCGGTTCTCTCGCTTGAACCGCATTTTGAGCGTCACAAAGCGGTTTCGCGTGAATTAACGCAGGAGGCGCACCAACGGCTTTTTCAGGTCGAATTGGATTTTGCCGAAAAAGAACTCGGCGATCTGCTGATGCGTGTTTCGCGCCGCTCGCTGCCGCTGCAAATGCTCAAAGACGCGATCGTTTCCTACGGCGAACAGCTTTCTTCGCGCCTTTTGGCGTTTGTTTGTTCGGCAAAAGGCTTGAACGCCCGCCACGCCGATTCGCGCCGCCTGATCGTGACCGACGACGAATATGGCGCGGCCGCGCCGATCTGGGACGAAACCGAAAAACTGATTCAGCTTGAACTGCAACCTTTGGTCAATGCGGGCGAAATTCCCGTGATGGGCGGATTTATCGCGGCGAGCCGGAGCGGTGAAACAACGACGCTCGGGCGCGGCGG
>JANLTD010000222.1:0-4868 GCA_031362765.1 Acidobacteriota bacterium
CCGAAGCCGACGCCTTCGCCGAAGCAGAAAAAAACGATCGAATCGAATCTGGCGATCCGGCTCGATAAAAAAGCGTCCGAAGCGCGGCTGATCATTCCGAAAAGCCAAATCAAACAGCTTCGCGCCGCGTTGGAAGATCTCGACGATGACACCAACAATACGGCGATGAATGTGACACGAACGCAAACAATCGTCAGCGGTTTGTTTCTGAGTTTAGCGTTTGTGTTCGGCGGCGTGTGGTTTGCGCGTTCGCGCCGGACGGACGCAAAAATCAATAAAACGGCCGCCGCCGCAATAATGCTTTTTCTCGTTGGTTCGGCGGCCACCGTGGCTTTTGCCAATATGGGACCGCCGACGGAGCTGCGAACTATTTCAAGTAAATTATTCAACAAACAAATTTTCGGCGGTTGGAATTCGGCTTCCGGAAAGATCAAGATCGAAGTTTCCGAAAACGAAGGCAGTATGATCGAATTGGTCGTTCCCGACAAAGAAGAGCCGAAAGCAGACGAATAAAGAATGCAGGAAATTCGACAAGCAAAACTTGAAATCTCGTCGGCGCAGGCATTTGCGTTCGGATTTCTGGCGTTCTGCGCGGCTTGCGCGACAATTATCGGCGCGTTTCCTCTTCAACTTTCGATTTTGACGATCTTTCTTTTCGCGGGCGTTCACAACTTTTTCGAGTTTCGCTATTTCGCCGCGCGAATGCCCGTGCGTTGGGGAAGATCCCGAATCTTTTACAGTGTCGGAATCGGCGGCGTTTTGGTTCTCACGTCGGCTTACTTAACGATCTATTTCGGCAGCGGAAATTGGCTCTGGAGCGCGGATAGTTGGCAAATCGCGGTTTCAAGCTGGAACACGGGTTTTGTGCTGTGGATCGGGTTTTTGTTCTATCTAAGAGGGAAGCAAAAGCCGCAAGCCGATTGGAGTTGGGCATTTGCCGCCGCTTTTTTGATTGCCGCGTTTGTCTGGCTTGAGCCGCAATATTTTAGTCTGGCGCTTGTTTATCTGCATCCGTTTATCGCGCTCTGGTTTCTCGAAAGACAGCTTCGCCGGACGCGCAAAGAATGGCTCAAAGCCTATCATTTATGTCTGGCGACAATTCCGTTTTTTTTGCTGATATTATTTTTTCTTTTTGCCAACGCGCCCGATCTGTCAAACGAAACCAATCTTTTCTGGCGCATCACCGAACACGCCGGCAGCGGAGTTCTGCCTTCCGTTTCAAGCCATTTTCTCGTCGCGGCGCACGTTTTTCTCGAAACCATTCATTACGCAGTCTGGATCTTGCTGATCCCTTTGATTGACCGCCGCGCTGTGCCGTGGCGGCTTAAAGAAATTCCGTTTTTCTCAAGCGCCAAAGGGTTTCCGAAATTGATCGCCGGCATTTTGGCGGTCAGCCTTTTGCTCGTCGTCGTCTTTTGGCTCGGCTTTTCGATTGATTACGCCGCGACCCGCGATATTTATTTTGCCTTTGCGATCGCCCACGTTTTGGCGGAATTTCCGTTTTTGGTCAAGATGCTTTAATACGTTTTTTGAATAGTCAAACCTGAAAGAAAAAATCGGAAAATAGGACGCGGACAAACGCGGATTGAGCGGATTTACACGGATTTGTTTGAATTTATCCGCGCAAATCCGTCAAATCGGCGTTCGTCCGCGTCCCATTTCTTATTCTTAAACAGCTTCTGAGAAATTTTACTAGGCACGGGGTTTTTTCAACGGAGCTTTAACCACGCTGCGAACTCTGTGTCTTGATGGTGAAAAAAATTGCAAGACTTCCAGCCTTCCGTCGTTCCTAAAATGTCAATGACGTAAATTTTCCCGTCAAAGCAACTGCTTGCGAGTTTCAAACTACGAAGTAATTGAAACTGTTTCGGGAACAAAATTTAGTTCAGAGTCCAAATTTTAATTTACCCGCGCCGCCGTGGTTACGCCTGGCGGCGACAGGCTAAAGCGTGAGATCTGAACGCGGTAATAAAAAAATCAAAAGAGGTAAAATTATGCGAAAAGTTATATTTCCCGTTCTGTTTTGTCTGTTTCTCGCGCTCGGCATTCAAGCGCAAAAGGTCACACAGGGCGAACTCGAAGCCGTTAATAAAGACGGCAAATCTTTGGGCGCGTGTCCGCTCAAACATACGGACGTGAAGGCTGAAATTTCAGGGTTTCTCTCCCGCGTTAAAGTCACACAGGAATTTGAAAACTCGTTTTCGGAGAAGATCGAAGCCGTCTATGTTTTTCCGCTGCCGAATAATGCGGCGGTTGACGCGATGACAATGCGGATCGGCGAGCGGACAATTCGCGGACAGATCCGCAAACGTGAAGAAGCCCGCGAAATCTATGAAGCGGCAAAATCGAACGGGCAGATCGCGAGCCTGCTTGATCAGGAAAGGACGAATATCTTCACGCAAGCGGTCGCCAACATCTTGCCCGGCGAAAAAGTGACGATCGAGATCTCTTACGTCGAAACCTTGAAATATGAAGACGGACAATACGAATTTGTCTTTCCGATGACGGTCGGACCGCGCTACATTCCGGGTTCGGTCAACACCACAGACGCACAAAAGATCTCGCCGCCGGTTGCCTTGACACGCGCCGGGCACGATATTTCGATCGAGGTCAAACTCGATGCCGGCGTTTTGATCGAAAAGGTTGAATCAAAATCGCACCAAATAGATTCAGCGATGCAGTCGGCAAACAGCTATAACGTTAAATTGAAGGACGAAAAAACGATTCCGAACAAAGATTTTATTATGCGTTATGATGTCTCAGGCAAACGCATCGAGGACGCGGTCTTAACGCATCGCAGCGAAAAAGGCGGATACTTTACGATGATCCTTCAGCCGCCCGACAATCCGCGCGTCGAGGACGTAACACCGAAAGAGATCGTTTTTGTGATTGATACTTCGGGTTCGATGTCGGGTTTTCCGCTCGATAAAGCTAAGGAATCAATGAAGATGGCGCTCGAAGGTTTGAATCCGCAGGACACTTTCAATCTGATAACTTTCGCGGGCGATACTTCCGTTTTGTTTGAAAAACCTGTTTCCGCAAACAGCGAAAATCTGCGAAAAGCGCAAGCCTTTCTCGAATCGAGACAAGGCGGCGGCGGAACGGAAATGATGACGGCGATCCGTGCCGCGCTTGATCCGTCGGATTCGCAACAGCATATTCGCGTCGTCTGTTTTATGACCGACGGCTATGTCGGCAATGAAGCCGAAATTTTGTCGGAAATTCAAAAACACCCGAATGCGCGGATTTTCAGTTTCGGTATCGGAAGTTCCGTTAATCGAATGCTGCTCGACAAAATGGCGGAAGAAGGTCGCGGCGAAGTTGAATATGTCGCCTTGACCGACGACGGTTCAGCCGCCGCGAAGCGTTTTCACGAACGCGTCAGAAGTCCCTTATTGACCGATATTTCGATTGATTTCGGCAATTTGCAAGTCGCTGATGTTTATCCGAAACGAATTAACGACCTTTTCAGCGCGAAACCGGTCATCATTCACGGCCGTTACACCAAAGGCGGCAGTGGTGTGATCAAACTCAAAGGCAAATCTTTCGGCCGCGAAACGGAGCGCGAAATCGCCGTCAACTTTCCCGAAACGGAAGCGAATCACGACGTGCTGGCGACGCTCTGGGCGCGCACGAGAATTGACGATCTGACCAAACAGGATTATCAAAACAGCAAGCCTGAAATAAAAGACCAGATCACGAATCTCGGGCTTGAATATCGCTTGCTGACGCAATTTACATCGTTTGTCGCGGTCGAAGAAAGAATCGTCACCGACGGCGGACAGCCGCGAAGGATCGAAGTTCCGGTCGAATTGCCCGAAGGCGTCAGCCGCGAAGGTATTTTCGGAGAAGAACAACGTCTAAAAACTGGTCTAAGTATTCCTAGTTCGATGGGCGCAGGTTTAATATTGCCAACCACTACCAGTAAAAGAAATGTCAAAAAAGAAGTCTATAAATCGAAAGATAAACCAAGATCGGTGACAGATGTAAAAACTGTTGACAGGGAGAAGATCACTGATGAAGAAGACGGGGAAATTATTTCAAATCCGATCAAAGCGACAAACTTGCCAAAACCTGAGTATCCACAGGGCAGCAAGGCGATCGGCGCGGTCAATGTCGAAGTGACTTTGGACGCAGTCGGCAATGTCGTTGCGGCAAAAGCCGTTTCGGGCGATAAAACGCTTTACGAATCGGCGGAAACGGCGGCGAAACGTGCGAAGTTTGCGATTCCGAAACTCCAATTTGAAATCAAAAAGATCACGGGCGTTATCACCTACAATTTTGCGAATGGTAAAACCGTGACCGCCGAACCCGAGCTGCAAAATGCGCAGGTCGAGATCAAACCAAACAAATACAGTTCGGCGGTCAAGGCACTGGTCGAGCGTTTGAAAAATAGCGCGGCGGCATCGGCCGATGAAGCAAAATTTGTCCAAAACGGCAAAGCCGAGATCATCGTGCGTCTGAAAGAACTTAAACCGGAAACGGTCGAAGAGTTGAAAAAACTCGGGTTTGAAGTTTTGACGGAAATGCCGTCGGCAAACGCGGTCGTTGGGCGAATCGCGATCGAAAAAATCGCGGAACTTGCGGAACTCGACGGGGTGACGTTTATTTCACCGCAAAATCGTTGAGAGTGAAAAAGTGAAAAAGTGAAAAAGTGAAAAAGTTTGTTGAGCATTCTCAATTTGCTTTTTCACTTTTTCACTTTTTCACTTTCTTTGCTTTGCGAAAAACAACTCTTTAAGTTGAAGTATTTTGCCGATGCGAAAATATGGTAATCTATCCGCATCTGATTTTATGCAAAACCTGCTATTTATCTTTGATGATCCCGTAATCGAATTGGTCAGAAACGCGCCGCTTGACCGTTTGTG
>JANLTD010000243.1:0-1960 GCA_031362765.1 Acidobacteriota bacterium
TGCCGACAGTTTCAACGAAATGAGCCGCAAGATGGCAAACGACATCCGACAGCTTAAAAAATTGAACGAACAACTCATTCGCACCGAAAAACTTGCCGCAATGGGAACGCTGGCCGCCGGAGTCGCGCACGAGGTCAATAATCCGCTGGCTTCGATATCATCACTGATTCAAATGATGGAGTCGAAAAACAATTTAGACGAGAAAACAATTGAAAACCTCAAACTTGTGCAGACGCAGATCCAACGAATTACACAAGTTACAAAAGACATGATGGATTTTGCACGCGTCCGCCCGGCCGCGAAAAGTTTGGTTGACGCAAACGATCTGATCGAAAAAAGTTTGCGGCTCGCAAGTTTTGATAAATCGTTTCAGAAACTGAATATCAATAAAGATCTCGCGGTTAATTTACCGAAGGTGTTTGCCGATGGCGACCAATTGCAGCAGGTTTTCCTCAATCTTTTTCTTAATGCCCGCGATGCATTACCCGAAAGCGGCGAACTGTTTGTTAAAACGTCAGAAGCGGAAAGCGATCTGCAAATTGAAATCGCCGACAGCGGGATCGGGATCAGGTCAGAAGATATTAAGAAGATCTTCGACCCTTTTTTCACGACCAAACCGGCCGGCAAAGGTACGGGCTTAGGCCTTGCGGTGTGCTACGGGATCATCACCGCGCACGGCGGAAAAATTGAAGTTTCAAACTATGAAATAAACGGCACGAAATTCACTATCTTACTGCCTATTAATGAAAAAATTGCTGCTTGATACCGGATTCCTCAATTAAATTTGGGTTTTAAACTCTGCGAGAAGCGGTTAAGTGAAAGCTTTTAGCTGATTTTGAAAGCAAATGTCATCAATCTATCAACTGTTCCATACAATACTGTCCCTTTTCCGTGTTTCTGTACGGTTTTGCGTCAAGATTTGACAACAATTATGCAAAAGCATCCACGTTTTCCGCACGCCAATTGATAATTTCTACGGAATCATTAATTGGTTTTGCATAATCATCAATTGATTCCGCATAAAATCTCGATTTTATGCAGAATCATCTATTAATTCCGCGGAATCATCAATTGTTTGTGCGGAATCATCAATCAATTCCGCATGATCATCAACGGTTTCTGCGGAATTATCAATAATTTATGCCGAGTTCGATGATTTTATTGCATAAATACGAATTTTTCCGACTTGTTTGGGCAAAAAATACTCAACATCAAATGCCGATAAATAGCATTTTGGCGTTATGTTTTGAGGAAACTATTGCTTAAGCTTGTTTTAGACGCGCAATGACGGCAAAAATTCCGGCACAAGGCAGATTCAGTAGATCCAATTTTGGATTTTAGATTTTGGTTGCGTGGATTCTCAAACAACTCGAAGCCGCCGGTTTTCGCCAGAATTCAGAGTTTGGCTTGACGAAACATTCGCCATCCGACATCCGACATCCCAAATTTGGATCTACTAAGTTTCCAATACCAACGGTTAAAAGACACACTGCTTCAGTGCGCGAATCGGTCGCGACTGCTAATTTTACCGGACGATTGATTCAGGATAGATTTGTGCTTTTTTTTTCGCTATCGCGATTCAACCTGTTGGCAATCCGTAAAGTTTCTTTTTTTATCTGATCGTACTCACTGCACCCAATATCGCAAAAACGATAACCAGGGCGTAAATACTAAGAATAATAAGGGTTACGATACCGACAAAACGCCAAAAAGATTTTTGACTGCCGAGTGCCGCTTCCATTGCAACATCTCCGCCACCTTGAAGAAGATCCTGAATAGATGAAGCGTATTGATATAGGAAAAATGCCGGTGCAAGATATAATCCGCCTAATATGAAATAAATGATCCCAATAAACGGACCAACAGCGGGACCTTTCATCCCCATCGGGAACGGCATAAACATCATAAGTAATCCAGCCAAAAACATAAAACCGACTGAAATAAACATAATAATAGAAAT
>JANLTD010000261.1:0-2640 GCA_031362765.1 Acidobacteriota bacterium
GGCGAAGTCGAGCTTGAAGTCTGTGACGAAGGGATTTTGATCCGTCCGGCAAAAAGAACTCGCAAAGATTGGGACGCCGGATTCAAACAAATGGCTGAGAACAACGACGACGAAATTGCCCGGGAACAAACGCAAACAAATTACGCAAAGGAAAAATGGCGATGGTGAAAAGATCCGATGTTTTTCTGCTCAATCTGGACGAAAATCTCTCAAACGACGCCAAAAACTCGCGTCCGTGCGTGGTCGTTTCGCCCGATGAAATGAATCGAAACATAGATTCGGTGATCGTCGCGCCGATTTCTTTAGTCAACCGAAAATATCCAACTCGGATCTTGTTTGATTTTCTCGGCAAAGAACGAGCGATCGTGCTTGACCAGCTTCAAACGGTCGAAAAAGCGCGACTCAGCCAAAAAATCGGCGAAGTCGAGCCTGAAATTCAAAAACAGATTTTAGAAGTTTTGCAGGAGATGTTTGCCGAATAAACAATATGGAAGCAGTTATCTTTATTGGTGTTCAGGCAAGCGGAAAAGCTACCTTTTTCAAGCAGAATTTTTTCGAAACGCATATTCGTATCAATTTAGATATGCTTCGCACTAAACATCGGGAAAAACTTCTTGTCGCGGCTTGCCTCGAAGCCAAACAAAAATTTGTGATTGATAAAACAAATGCCATATTTGACGACCGCGAAAAGTACATTTCACAAGCCAAATCTCATAAATTCACGGTTGTCGGTTACTATTTCCGGGCAAATCTGGAAGATGCTTTGCGCCGAAACTCAACGCGCGAAGGAACGGCGAAAATTGAAGAAAAAGGTATTAGAGCAACCTACGCCGGACTAACATTACCGACTTATTCAGAAGGTTTTGACAAACTGTTTTATGTTTGGATAGATGAGAACGGCGAATTTGTAATCGAGGAATGGAAAGATGAAGTTTGACGAATTAGACGCAAAAATGCGCGTTTTTGAAACTAATCACGACATATGCGTTTTGCCGGAAATTTATATAGTCGCAAGGCTTGACGGCAGAAGTTTTACCCGTTTGACGAAAGAAGTTCATCAATTTGAAGCACCTTTTGATGAACGAATGCGTGAAATAATGGTTGAAACCGTCAAGCATTTGATGTCGTGCGGTTTCAATGTTATTTACGGCTATACGCAGTCGGATGAAATTTCGCTTCTTTTTCATCCTGAGATTTTGACATTTGACCGCAAACACCGCAAATTTAATTCAATTTTAGCGGGAGAATCAAGCGCAAAATTTTCGCTTTTGCTTGGCGATATGGGTGTTTTTGATTGTCGAATTTGCGAACTCCCAAACATAAAATTGGTTTGTGATTATTTCCGCTGGCGTAATGAAGATGCCCATCGAAACGCGCTAAACTCTCATTGTTATTGGCTTTTGCGCAAACAGGATTGGTCTGTAAAAAAGGCAACGGGCTTTCTTGAAGGAAAATCGGTTGCAGCTAAAAATGAGTTTTTGTTTCAAAATGGAATCAATTTTCACGATTTGCCGCTTTGGCAGAAACGCGGAACAGGGGTTTATTGGGAAATTTACGAAAAAGAAGCAACCAATAAACTGACAGGCGAAAAAGTTATGGCTGTCAGAAATCGAATCAAAGTTGATTACGAATTGCCGATACGCGATGAATATAGCGAATTTATTAAAAGGTTTTTGCAGGTATGAAAATTCCGGTAAAAAAAATAATCTCGGGCGGTCAGACCGGAGCCGACCGCGCCGCTTTTGACTTCGCGCTCGAAAATGGAATCGAGATCGGCGGTTTTGTGCCGAAGGGACGCCGCGCCGAAGATGGCAGAATCAGCGAAACCTTTCCAAACCTGATCGAAACAGCGAAAAGAGATTACGCTCAAAGAACCGAACTGAATGTCCAAAATTCGGACGCCACATTGATTGTTTCACACGGCAATCTGACACGCGGTTCGCTGCTAACAAAAAAATTCGCCGAAAAGCATCAAAAGCCTTTTCTGCACATAGATTTTTTGGGATCAGACCTCAAACAAATAGTTCGTGAAACGCGAAAATGGATTGCTTTGATAAAATGCAAACGAATCAATATTGCAGGTTCACGCGCTTCGACCGATCCGCAAATTTATGAGAAAACCAAAGAGTTTTTGGAAGAATTATTTTCGGCAAAAACGTCAAAAAGATAATAAAATTTACCGGTTTAATCGGCGTTTGCAAGCGGTTTCTTACTTTCGAAAAAAGCGGCTTCGGCGATGTTGGCAATCCACCAAAACGCACCTTTTGTACCGAGATGCGCAAACATTTTTTTAAAAACCTGAGGGTGAATTTTGGCGGTTTTGAGCAGAACTTTTTTGAATGAAGCGAACGAAATTCTGTCCTGAAACATTTCGCGGCTGATCTCTTTGTCCAAACTGCCCAAAGCCGCCATCACCGCGTTCATCGTTTCATTGACTGCCGATGATCTGCCATTTTCGGTCGGGCGCATAAATTCGGCGAGGCTCGACATCTGCGCGACACGCGGTTCGTAAGCATTAATGGACGAAAGACTTTTTTCGGTAAACGTATTTTCGACCAACGATCTTTCAGTCAGGTCGGTTAATTTCCGCAAATTACGAACGTGCGAGCCAAAGCCGCAAAAAGTCAGCGGCGAAGAAAG
>JANLTD010000275.1:0-3598 GCA_031362765.1 Acidobacteriota bacterium
AAACTACATTCCGCTTCAAGAGCCGTCAGGCGGACCGCAATGGTTTCGCTTTGACGACACGGTTTTGTATGAGATCAGAATTGATAATACGGGCGACGGCCTTGAAGATATTACTTATCAATTCCAATTTACGACGCAAACCATTAACGGCGACACTGTTCTAGGCCAGTCAACGGTCAATCAGGACGGTGTGATCGGCAATTTGACCGACCCTGATTATAATATGCCGCAAACTTATACTGTCAGACGTGTCGAACGTCTCGGCAGTCGGCGCGGTCAATTAATTGCCGCCGGGCTGCGAACTCCGCCCGCGAACATCGGACCGCGTGTGACACCGAATTATGAAGCCAATCTCGGTCAGCCCGCAGTTTATCCTTTGAGCAACGGCGGAAAGGTTTTTGCCGGAACACGCGACGAGTATTTTTATATTGACCTCGGCGTTTTTGACGCGTTGAATTTGCGTGCGCCGTTGGCAGCCACCGGCGGAATTGATTCAACCAAGGGCTATAACGTCAGCACGATCGCGATCGAAGTACCGATTCAGGATTTAACACGCGGTCGCGCAGTTCCGTCGGGTCCGACCGATCCGAATGCCGTGGTTGGTGTCTGGGCAACCGCCAGCCGCCGCACGACACGTGTTATCAATAACGATTCGTCGCGTATCAATGCCGGCGATTGGGTGCAGGTTTCGCGACTCGGCAATCCGCTGGTCAACGAAGTCGTCATTCCTTTGAAATTGAAAGACGCTTTCAATTCGCTTTCGCCGGTCAATGATGCCGTCGCCGCGCCATTTGTCCTCGATCCCGAAATTGCGCGATTGCTGAACGCGGTTTTTGGCATCACGATTCCGCCGCCGCCGCGTAATGATCTGGTCGCAATTTTTGCAACCGGAATTCCCGTCAACGCCGTTACGGGACCGAGTTACACGACGTTTCTTTCGGACGGTATTCCGCACGAATATCTTCGTTTGAACACGGCGATCCCGATCACGCCGATCGCCAGTATGAATCGGCTCGGATTGCTCGGCGGCGACGTTGCCGGATTTCCCAATGGACGCAGAGTATTTGATGACGTAACGGACATTGCACTGCGGGCAGTGGCGGGCGGAACACCGTTCACACCGGCAACCAATATGGCGCCGAACAATATGCTCGGCGACGGTGTCAGTTCAAATCCGGAAGGACCGCTTCTGATGCGTTTCCCGTATTTGCTTCCGCCTAATCAGGGCAATCAATTGCGTTCTTCAAATCAGTCTTTGACGGAAGGAACAGAGCGCACATCTAAATTACCGATCGTTGACGAAATAGGTAACGTGCAGTAATTAAACAAAATTATTCGTGCCTGAAGGTGAATCTGATTTACTTTCAGGCACGAATAGTTTCTATTGATTCGGCAGGGAAGAAAATTTATGCAGAACATACGAATAACTTTTAACTTTTTTATAATTTTCGCGGCATTTTTATTTTTGATCTGCATTAACAGTGCGTGTTCATCAAAGACGAGCGACCTGAGCACGGTCAAAGCCGCGAACGAAACTTTGCTGATCGAAACAGCCGATGCGGAAATAAACGAGGTTTTGAAAATCATCCAAAAAGCACCCGATTCGCCGACGGGTTATGTCGGACTTGCCGCGCTTTACATCAAACGCGCCCGTACTTCAGGCGATTTCAGTCTTAATTCAAAAGCCGCCACAGCCGTTGCCAGAGCATTGCAAATCGCCCCCGCCGACGTGCCGGCGCGAAAATTGAAAGCGTCTTTAGATCTAACGTTTCATCGCTTCGCCGAAGCGCTGGACGCAGGTAAAGCACTGCAGCAGGAATTTCCGAATGACGCTTTTGTGTATGGCGTTTTGACCGATGCCAATGCCGAACTCGGCAATTACAACGAAGCGGTCGAAGCGGCGCAAAAAATGGTTGATTTGAAACCGAACTCCAATTCTTATGCCCGTGTCGCGCATCTTCGTTCGATTTACGGCGACACGCAAGGCGCGGTCGAAATGTTCAAAACCGCCGCCCGCACCGCCGATCCCGCCGACAAAGAAGCCCAGAGTTGGTGTCTGGTTCAACTTGGCGACGAGCTTTGGAAAAACGGCAAATACGCCGAATCGGAAAAGGTTTATGACGAGGCTTTGGAAACCTTTCCGCAATTTCATCTCGCATTGGCGGGAAAAGGGCGCGCACGCGCCGCGCAAAATGATCTTGAAATGGCCGTAAAATTTCTAAGTGATGCAAATGATCGTGTACCGAATGTCGAAACTGCAATTTTGCTCGGCGATATTTACACCAAACAAGGCAACGCTGATAAAGCAAAGCAATTTTACGATCTGGTCGAAGTCATCGAACAAAAGATCGGTGTCAACAACGACCAAAAACGGCTGGCGCTGCTGTGGGCTGACCACGATCTGAAATTGGACGAGGCGCTGGCGATCACAAAACGCGAATACGAGATCCGCAAAGACATTTTCACGGCTGACGCGCTCGCCTGGACGCTTTACAAAAAAGGCCGGCTGACGGACGCAAAAACGGCAATTAAAGCCGCGCTGAATCCGAAATCAAACGATGCGCGAATCTATTACCACGCAGGGATGATCGAGAAAGATCTGGGCAACCGGGCGGAAGCGAAAAAGATGCTCGAAACAGCTTTGAAGATCAATCCGATGTTCGATCTGATCCAGGCCGAAACAGCGCGAAAAGCCCTGTCGGAATTGAAATAAAGTTCAGAGTAACGGCTTTAGCCGTGAGAATTGCGTCAATCAGAAACGCCGATTAAAAACGTTAAGTTGTTTGAACGCGAAAGTTCTTTCGCGGCTCAAGCCGTTACTCTGAACAAAAAGATATTATGAAATCAAAATTTTACATTTTAATCGCGCTTTTATTTTTCGTTGCTTCCATTTCGGCGCATCCGTTGGGGAATTTCAGTGTCAATCAATATTCGCGGCTCGAAGTCGAAAAAACAAAAATTAAAATCCGTCAGGTTCTCGATATTGCGGAAATTCCGACGTTTCAACTTTCAGGCGAAATTGATACGGATAAAAACGGGACGCTTTCGGCGGAAGAATTAAATGCTTACGCCGAACGCCTGACACCCGAACACCTGGCAAATTTATCTTTGACCGTCAATGATCGGCCGGCAGAGATCCGTGCCGAATCAAAAAATGTTTCACTTCAAACCGGTGCCGGAAATCTGCCGACCTTGCGAATCGAATGGAATCTGGTCAGCGATCCGGAAAATCTTTCCGACACAAATCAAGTTAAATTTGACAATAAAAATTACGCCGAAAGAATCGGTTGGAACGAGATCGTTCTAACCCGCGTCGGCAGCATTAATATTTTCAATTCAAACGCTTTCGGCAGCGCGATCACCGACGAGCTTAAGGCTTATCCGCAAGAAAATCTGAACGCGCCGCTGGCGGAAAGAACGGCGCAATTTTCATTTTCGACCAATTCCGCCCCCGAAAACTCCCGCATTCTGCAAAACCGCGACGGCCACGCAAGCGTCGCGGTTCTGAGGGACAGACTTGCCGAACTGATCGCCGTTCCTGAAATTACACCGGCGATCGCGCTTTTCGGGGGCGGAATTGGTCGAAAATGAAAATTGC
>JANLTD010000289.1:0-2360 GCA_031362765.1 Acidobacteriota bacterium
TCGGCGCGGCGCCGGTTCCGTCAATAATTTGCGCCGCTTTCAGAACAACGGTTCCTTTTCCGTGCTTTTCGCCGGCAGCGCCCGTTTGCGCGTTGATTTGGCAGATCTGCGAAACAAAGATCGCGACGATCAACAAAACGGCTTTCATTTTCGACATTTTTTATCCTCAGTTCGGTTGTAAAAGTGTAAAATACTCCGCCGATTATAATCGTCATTAAACGGCAAGTCCAAATGCCACTGCCGACTTTCTATTTTCGGGCGATTCGTGGCAAACTTATTTTGTTTGAGCTTTGGAATAGCGAATATGCAATTCGGAATTTGAATCGCAAAATTTATTCGGCTCGAAATTTTAAATCTATGAGATACATACCAAACATTTTGGCTTTCGCAGGCGCCTTGCGAAAAGATTCAACCAACAAAAAAGCCTTGAAAATAGCGGTTCAAGGTGCGGAAAAAGCCGGAGCCGAAGTTACTTTGATTGATTTGAAGGATTTTCCGGTTCCGCTTTACGACGGCGATCTTGAAGCCGCGAGCGGTTTGCCGGAAAACGCGGTTAAAGTGATCGAATTGATGATCGCACACGACGGTTTTCTTATCGCGTCGCCCGAATACAACAGCGGTATTTCGGGAACTCTGAAAACCTATATTGATTGGACATCGCGTCCACACGGCAATTTGAAAGCCGGCGCGGCTTACGCCGGAAAATTTGCGTCCATTATGTCGGCTTCGCCCGGCGGATTGGGTGGAATCCGCGCGTTGCCCAATGTCCGTACAATTATTGCTTCAATGGGAGTTCACGTTTTAGCGGAAGATTTCGCGCTCTCGAAATCGCACGAAGCTTTTGCGGAAGACGGCACGGCAAAAAACGAATTCGTGCAAAACGCGCTCGAAAAGTTGGGCAAAAATCTGGCCGAAATTTTAATGAAGGTAAAAAGCTGAAAGTGTTTTTTCAAGTTCATATTCCAAAACCGCCCTTGAATCAGTTCGTAGAGTGCTTTATTTATCAGGAAGCATTTGATCCGGCGCATTCGGTTGAACGATTCTTGCCCGACGGTAACGTCGAGATCATCATTGATTTACACGATCAGCCGAAATATATCTACGACAACAAGACACTCAGAGAGATTCAGGCGTGCCGCCGCGTCTGGGCTTCGGGCGTGCGAACCGAACCGATCACAATTCCTTCCGGCAGAGACGCCGCAATGCTCATTATTGCATTCAAAAAAGGCAAGGCATATCCGTTTTTTCCGATTCCGATGAACGAAATTTCCGATTGCGTCGTTGATGCCGATCTGCTTTGGGGAAGGGAGTTTGGCCGCTTAAGGGAGCGAATTTTGGAGTCTGAGAACTCCGAGTCAAAATTCACGATCGTCGAAGGTTTTCTGCTCGAAGAATATTTATCTAAAATGATCGTAAATCCTTGTGTAGACTACGCACTAACGCAAATTATTCATAAACCTGATCAACTTTCATTGAGCGGTTTGACCCAAAAGATAGGATATTCACAGAAGCATTTTATTGAGATGTTTAAGAACCAGGTTGGAATCACGCCGAAGAGTTATCTGAAATTGATGCGATTTCAAAAGGCGATCAACGAAATCGAAAAATCAGGCGAGTTCGATTGGGTTTCGATTTCAAACGACTGCGGCTTTTACGACCAGTCTCATTTTATAAACGATTTCAAGGTGTTTTCAGGATTCACGCCCGCGGAATACGCGGACCTTAAAGGTGAGTTTCTTAATTATGTTCCGATCATTTAGGTAAATTTTTTCCAATACAAAGAGGTTGGAAATTTTCTACACTCAAGCCCGTATGGAAAACTTTTATATTAATCATTTAGCTGTTTTTATTTGTGCACTCCTGAGTCTGGTCATTGGCGGACTTTGGTGGTCGCCGTTGCTCTTCGCCAAAGCGTGGCAGCGCGAAACGGGTTTGAGCGATGAACAACTGAAACAGATGAATCCCGCGAAAACTTTCGGTTTGACCTTTGTGTTGGCTTATCTCGCGGCTTACAATCTGGCATTTTTTCTCGGCGACAAAAGCACAACCTGGCAATGGGGTATTTCTGCGGGACTTCTCGCGGCAATTTGGGCGATCGCGATGTTTATCATTATCGGGCTCTTTGAACAGCGAACGTTCAAACATTTGTTGATAAATTGCGGCTATATCGCGGTTTATTTTGCGGCGATTGGCTTTGTTTTGGGGATCTGGCGGTAAAAAGACAAAAATGTCTTTCTCGATCGGGCGGACGCAGATTGCCGATATCAATAACAAAACAATCGGCGACCGCTTCGGCGAACAGCGTTGTGGAGTGCTCGTGCCACGGTCAAAATGTCCCCTGCCCTGGATTTCAGGTCAGA
>JANLTD010000309.1:0-1715 GCA_031362765.1 Acidobacteriota bacterium
GATTTAGTTTTGGAGAAAATATGTTAGAAAAATCAGATTACTTTATATTAGGCGCGGCTTTTATATCATTTTTATTATCGGTCTCGTTATGGTTCGGCATCTTTGGTGCGAATCAGCAATTGACAGGTGTTTTTGTCGGGATTTGGGTGCCTTCAATCATCGGTGTCGGCATTTATTTCAAGGTAAAAGCGGGAGGCAGATAGAAATGCAGATATTTATTTTTTCAGTTGGATTATGCGTATCCATTATGGTCATCTACGGAATTTTTTCACTTGTTCCAAGAGAATTGCGCCCGCCAGAGAAGATAGTTTACCGCAAAGACGGCGAACAGATCGGCTCTTAATATCAGACGGAAAGGAATTATTAAAACATCATCCGGATAATCGGATGATGTTTTAACCGTCACCCTCGAAAGTTTTATTGATGTATTTGCTATATGTCGGGTCGCTCAGCAACGAAGCCCGCAAAGCGTCCGGCCAAAAAGAATCTCCGCCGCCGTTTTGATAGGTTTTGGCAACTTCCAACCCTAAATACGCCTGTTTGAACTCTGAGCTATTCAAAACACTAAAGATATTTAACGCCCGCGCCGGTGTTGAAAATAACGACCGCCATTGAAAGCGATCAAACGAGCTGATGATTTTCGGGCATCAGGACGATTTCCGACATCACGCCTTCGCCGGATTGCGTTGCGGCGAAAAATACGGCGTTGGCGGCGGACTCGATCGAGAGCATTTTGTCGCGTTGGACCTTCATCGTGACATTGTCCCAAAACGGCGAATCAACGCCGCCAAAGTGCATCAAGCTAAATCGGATGCCGAAGCGTTTGTATTCGTCTTTAAGACATTTGATCATTCCGGTCAGGGCGTATTTCGCCGCGCAATACGCCGACGCCTGCATCATCGGCGCTTTGCCCAAAATGCCCGGGATCGCGACGACGCGCCCGAATTTTTGTTCAGCCATAATTGGCAGAACAGCCTTCAAAACAATGAACGCCGTTCGTACATTGGCGTTGATCAGCGCGTCGAAATCTGCCGGAGTCAATTCGCCGAAAGGCTTCAAAATACCCATTCCCGCCGCGTGAACCAGATAATCAATCGTCCTGAATTTTTTGACGGCTTCGTCAACTAACGCTTTGACATCCGCTTCAACGCAGGCATCGGCTTCGATCGCCAACACATTGGAGTTGCCTTTGGTGTTCAATTTATATTCGAGTTCCATCAATTCCGCACCGTTGCGCGAACTGATCACGAGATTCGCGTCCGCATCCGAAAAAAGTTCGGCCGTTGCGCGTCCGATGCCGCGCCCCGCGCCGATCACTAAAACCGTTTTTCCTTCTAAATTCATTTACAAATAAACCTCATTTTTTAATTTCAAACAAAAATCCGTCCGGAACAATTCAAAGCGGCCGCAGTCAAAAAGAAACACGGACACACTGTTCGGACGAACTTTCTAAACTATTTAAGAACTTCGCGGTAAAGTTCGGACTTTACCGGATTTTATCATTACTGAGCGGCACAGTTATTGCTTGCTTGAAATTTATGAAATATTTTAAGATTTTTGCCTACGAAACACACGAAAGATACGAAATCACGAAAGAAGATTTGGATAAAATGTTTTTTTTCGTTTTTTTCGTGTCTTTCGTAGGCAGATTTTCTTAGTTTTCAAAGCCCTTGCAATTTTTAGACCGCTCAGCAATGGAATTTTATACAAAACAC
>JANLTD010000347.1:0-6306 GCA_031362765.1 Acidobacteriota bacterium
CCGAACAAGCTGCGGATACAATTATCAAAGGGATCAAAGCCAAAAATGCGCGGATCTTGATCGGCAAAGACGCGCACGCCATCAATTACGTTTCGCGCCTTTTCCCGAAAAAATATTTGCGGATGATTGAGCGTTTATCAGGACATCGGCTTGATTTGCGGAAGAAAAGCTAAATCAGTCGAAGTTGGGCTAAACTGATTGCGTCAATTTGTGCATTTATTGAAAATCCTTAAAGCGGCCGATAGTACGCAAGAACCAAATAAGCATCTTTAGCTCTTGCGGCCCCCGACAATCCAAATTTCACGAAACGACTGTTATTCGAAGCCTTTGCGATCTCCGAAAAAGTCTCTTCCGGG
Source organism: Acidobacteriota bacterium (assembly GCA_031362765.1). Classification (GTDB taxonomy): domain Bacteria; phylum Acidobacteriota; class Blastocatellia; order Pyrinomonadales; family Pyrinomonadaceae; genus JAFDVJ01. The sequence goes on from JANLTD010000347.1 coordinate 357, forward strand.
TTTTCAGGAAAAGTAATCAAATTGAGTCTCAAGTCTTTTTCTGTTTCGAGTTAAATCGCCGCCTTTGGTTATAAGCATGTGGATATCTTGCAATATTCAAATCAACGTAACCGATAAATTTTGAAGCTCCGGAACGATTGGAACTACTCGGGCGGTTTGTAAATCATCTATTTTCAATTACCGATCGAAGACAATTCCCGGACCACGATTTTGCCCCCGTAAGGCCGCAGCAAAAAGATAAGAATGACAAAGGTTGAGCCCAAAGATTTCTGATGCCCGCGGATTTACGCGAAAAAGCGCGAATAAAAGAAAGTTTGTTGATATATTTGTAACAAATTCGCTTAAATTCGCGGGCATCTTTCGTGTTCTGACGTTTGGTTGGCTCTTTATGTTTGCCTCGCAAATGTTGCTTGCTATTACTAATCTGTTTTCGTATCATAATGTCGCTTGTCAGTAAAAATTATTTGAGTTGAGGTGAATAGTATCTTACGTGCTTCGATAATTTGGCGTCATTATTATGTTGAATTGAAATCTGTCAGCGTGTGATTTTGGGTGAGAAGTTTGAAAAACTAATCGCAATCACAATCGCAGTTTGATTTTTTTAATCGCGGCTTTGCAAAACACACGCAATTTCAACACCAAGATATGAGAAAATGTCCGGATTGTAACAAGGTTTATCAGGATTCTGATTTGGTATGTTCAAATGATGGTGAAATACTCGTAAGCAAGCAAAATTCAGGACAATTTACTATCGAAAAAACTCAATTTAATATCACAGGCGTTAGATTGTTTTGGGTTTTCCTGTTAATAATTTATGGATTCTTTTCATATCTTTTAATAGCCATCACGTTGCAATATATTCCCTACAATACTGACGTTGCTTTTTTGAGAATTAAACAGGATGTAATTGATGCCCCATTTTATAAGCTTGCTTTCTTTACCCATGTTTATACGTCCGTATTTGTTCTTCCGGCTGGTTTTACGCAGTTCTCTAAGTATATTCGCAGAAAATCTCCGCGGGTTCATAAATATACGGGCTGGTTTTATGCAATTGTGGTGATATGCTTTGCCGGACCCGCGGGCTTTTATATGGGATTTTTTGCCAATGGGGGCGTGACGTCGCAGGTTTCGTTTTGTCTTTTGGCAATTTTGTGGATCTATTTTACGGTGGCGGCGATTGCGAAAGTTATCCGGGGGAATATTAAATCACATCGTGAATTTCTTATCAGGTCGTTTGCTTTAACACTTTCAGCCATTACGCTCAGAGCGTGGAAATACGTGCTGGTATATTTGTTTCAACCGCGGCCGATGGACGTCTATGAAATTGTCGCGTGGCTGGCTTGGATACCAAATCTGATTATTGCCGAGATAATAATCAGGAAGCACCTAAAATTTAACGATCCATTGAATATTTATCGAAATTACAAATTGAGTAAGGACACTAAAATATGAAAACAATATTGATTATAGTTATGACGATCTGTTTTATCGCATCGTGCGGTAAAGTCTCCGATAGTTCCGGAAGTACGAACAGCAATTCCGGAGGTAACCCAATAGTTGACGCAAAAACAACTCAAGGTGATAAAGCTAAAAGCGCGGCCATAGCGCAGAATTCGCCGGTTCTAGGGACGTACACCGGCGGATTTGAAGCATCGGTGTTTAATGAAAGAAAGGACTATGTCTATGAAAACCGGATCACCGTTTCGATTGATTCAATAAGCGATAATATCGTGAGGGGACGCAGTATAGTCGCGGGCAACGACCGTCCGTTTGAAGGCAACTTCAAAATGGAAGGAAAATTATTTAAAGTTGAAGCCGTTGAACCGGGTGACGATAAATATGACGGTAAATTCTCATTTACCATAGACCCGGATAAGAATACGGTTTCAGGTATCTGGAAAGCCAACGACAGGAAACTTGATGTTACGGAAAGAAAATACACCCTTGCGAAAAAACAATTCAAGTATGATGCGTCATTAAATCTGCCCGAAGACGTTCAGTGGGCCGAACTTTACGATAAGAACCCGAAATTCCCCGATAAGTTTGAATCATTAACGCCTGATGTCACGAAGTTTAATGCATCAAGTACGGAATTAACGAAGAAAGATGTCGAGAATTTGTATAAAGGTGACCTCGAAATTATCAGGAATACAATTTATGCAAGGCACGGATATTCATTCAAAAACCGCCGTTTAAGATTTATTTTCGACCAGTTCGTACCGTGGTATATGCCGTTGAATACTGATATCCGGAGTGATCTGACCGAGATCGAAAAGAAAAATATTGAGCTCATAAAAAGATACGAAGATCACGCTGAAAAATATTATGATGTTTATGGCAGATAAATCAAAAACTACCTCAAAGTTCAGCGTTTCTAAAACCTTTTGTGAACGAATTACTGTCCACAGGTGGGCAGCTTCATTAACGAATTCTATAAGGGCAAGCAGGCGAAATTAGGTTTTCGACATTTTGTTTTTGCATGCTCATATGCCTGACCTTAAGTTTACTTCTTCGGCAAAGTCATCGTTTCGCCTTCAGAATCCATTTGCAGGTTACGGGTTGAGGCTTCGGTCACGCTCGGCGGCACGAGATCGCCGGTTTTGTAGCGCGATTCGGGTGCGACGTAATCGGTTTGCGTCGGCGGCAAGGCGTTATTTGGCGGTGCAGATGAAAACGTGTTTTGCGTATTTTGCGGTGCGATAGAAACGCCCTGCGACTCTGATTTTTTGAGTTGGATGACGCGGGCAACGCCGCTTCCAAGTGCGCCAAACGCCGGGATCAGCATCCAAAACCACCAACTCCGCCCCATTTGCGAAAAGGCTAAAGCAATTGAAACTGCCAGAAACGCCAGGCCTGAAAATATTTTGGCGATCGCGCTTTCCCAATTGATCGGTTTTCCTTTGCGGTCAACCAAAGGTTGTTGGTTCGCCAGTTTCCCCGACAAAGCGGCTGAAACATTGCCTAAATCCGCGCCGCAACTCCGGCAAAATCTTCCGTCATCAGGATTTTGTGTTCCACATTTTGGGCAAAACATATATTTTAATAGTTCCAAATTCCAAGTTTCAAGTTCCAAGTTCCAAGTCGGGCGTTTCAGTTTTCTGACTTGAAACCTGAAACTTGGAACTTGAAACTCTTTGTCTGACTGCTTCGAAAAGTATAACGCCGGCGGCGACCGAGACGTTCAATGATTCGATCTTTCCCTGCATCGGAATTTTTACCAGTGCGTCGCAATTTTCCGCGACCAGACGGTGCAATCCTTTGCCTTCGCTTCCCAATACCAATGCGCACGAGCCTGTCCAATCCCAATCCGCGTAATTCACTTTCGCGTCGCCGCTTGTTCCGACAACCCAAATATTATTCTTTTTTAGTTCTTCAATCAAACGATTCAGGTTTTTGACCTTCGCAATGCGCGTATATTCGGTCGCGCCGGCACTTGTTTTGACGACCGTTTCAGTCAAACCAACGGCGCGGTGTTCGGGAATAAACGTGCCGTCGACGCCCGCGCATTCCGCCGCACGTAAGATCGCGCCCAAATTTCGCGGGTCTTCAACGCCGTCCAAAATCAACACAAGGGAATTTTTCTGCGTCTTGATTTCTTCCAAAAGTTCTCCTGCGTCCGCATAATCGGCCGAAGCCGTAAAAGCAATTACGCCTTGATGATTCGCGCCTTGTTCGACGAATTTCGACAAATGTTCACGCGGAACTCTTTGAAACAAAACGTGAGCAGCCCGCGCTAAATCAATGATTTCCGAAATTCGATGTTCGCGTGCGCCGTCAGCGATCAGGATCTTTTCAATGCGCCGCGAATTGGCGCGAAGCGATTCAAGCACCGGCGAAAGACCGTAAATTAGTGGAGAGTGCAGAGTGGAGAGTGGAGAGTTTTTTTTCGGCTCTCGAACCTCCGTTTTCGGTTTTGGATTCGCGCCTCGTAACTCTCTACTCTTTTCTCTCGACTTACTTTTCATAATATGTGCCATTGCAGACGCGAATATTTTGTAAATTGCTGTAAATTGTTGCTTGACGAAACATTGCCCAGATCAAATTTGCCAAATCTTTGGCGCGTCAGACCGAGCGAATCTTTGCGGTGCTCGATTTCCCAAACATTTCCTAAAACGTGTCTGAGCGATCTGTAATCGTCAATCAATTTTGCGTTTGGCGCAATTGTCTGTAATTTGACGATAAGTCTTTTGATGTTTTCACTCGCCAAAATTCCCTTTTCCGATCCAAGACACGAAAAATCAAATCCTTTTATCAAGATTCGATAACCCGTCGCATCTTTTTTGCTGTAAATATCTATCAGAATCTCGTCCGTCGCGGTTTCTGAAGATTCCAGAATTTTTGTTTCGCCCTTTTTGCGTTTTTCGAGCGATTCGACCGCTTTCTGAAAGATCACGCCTGAAACGATCAAGCTGAGATCTTCGGCGTTTAGTTCTGCGACCTCATCGTTATTAAAAAGAATCAGCAATAGCTTATCATCTATGAATTCCAAACCGCGAAGACGTTTCGGCAGATCTTCAGCCGCGAGCGCGTTATCACTGATGACAAAAGCCTCTAAACCCAATTCTTGCAGACGATTCTGCAAAATTTCGGCTTCCTTCGCCGATTCGGCACGGGCAATCGGCAGCGGTTTTCCGGCATCAACAATCATTTGCCAAACTTCCGTTTCCAACCCAAGAAATTTGGCGATCTGCGCGGATCTTTCCGTATCAATATTGTCGGTTTTCGGCAGATAGATCAAGTTAAACCCGTTTTCCCAAATCTCCAGTTTGCGCAAGACGGGTGCGATTTTTGCTGCTTGTTCGGCCGAGATTTCAAGCTCCGCGCCGCAGTAAAAGCATTTCAAACGCGTCGGCGGATTTGTCCGCGCGCATTTCGCGCACAAAATCAATTCTTCGGGTTTGAAAGCAATTTCGTCCGTTTGAACCCGTAAATTTTTCAAAAACCCATCGTCATCTGGTGTTTTATTATCTTCCTGCATACTTTTACGATGATACCTGAAATGTTATCATTTGATAAACAAATTGCTTGACCGCTACGTAAAGCAAAGAGCAAACTATAAACGGCTTATTTGTCAGCGATTAATTTTGACAAAACCGAACGAAAAAATTTAGTTTAACAAAAATCATTTGAAATAAAACCGATAACTTGCCAAAGCAATTATCATTTAAAACCGGTAAATTAGCATAGTATTAAATAATATTTTTAGGAAATTTCGTTTCGCTTTTCATTTTTAATCGCCGATCAAACGAGCCTTGAAATTCAGCAAGGGGCAAAAACAATGCAGTTTGACACGACACCGGGTTCATCTTGGAAGTTTGGACATCGTGGTCGCGTGGCTGTCTTTATAGACGGCAATAATCTTTTTCACGCGGCTCGGTTCCATAACATTGATATTGATTACAACAAATTATTACGGCTTCTTCTGGGCGACGGCCGCCTGCTTCGAGCCTTTTTCTACACGGGCGTTGACGCAGGTGCCGAACGCCAGCAAGGTTTTCTTTTATGGATGCGGCGCAACGGTTTCCGCGTCGTCCAAAAAGAACTTAAAACATTTTACGACGGCACCCGCAAGGCAAATCTCGATGTCGAGATCGCGGTTGATATGCTGAGCCTTGCCGGACGCTATGACACGGCCGTTTTGGTTTCGGGCGACGAAGATTTTGTTTACGCGTTAAATGCCGTCGCATATAAAGGCTGCCGCGTCGAAGTTGCGGGTTTTCGCTCAAATACTGCGCCGCGTCTGATTGATGTCGCCGACTTTTTTATTGATCTTGGCGACATTGCCGAACTCGTCCGCAAAGACGCTTCGCAACCCGGACATTACGATATTCCGTCGTTTATTCCGCCCGAAGAATTGCCGCCACCCGAAATTTTGACGCGAAATTCAAACGATAGTTTTACGCGAATTAACAACGAAATTAATTATCAGCAAAGTTTTACGGACGAAGAA
>JANLTD010000358.1:0-2380 GCA_031362765.1 Acidobacteriota bacterium
AAAAGTCCGGTGCCGTGTCCGCCGCGTTCGTAAATTTGTGTCTCGCAATTTTCACCGCTCAAAGATCTCAGTTTTTTGACTGTTTCGGCAGATTCTTTATCGTCATCAGCAGCAACAATCAGCAGCGGACGCGTTCCGTAGCTTTTTACCGCCGGCTCGGTCGGCATATTGCCAAAATAATTCATCCCCGGCGAAAGCAGTGCGACCGACTTTACATCTTTATTCTCCGCCGCGTAAATGATCGCCAGACTGCTGCCGTAAGACGCACCGACGATTCCGATCCTTGCCGGGTCAACATTTTTCTGTTTCGCCAGAAACTGAAAGGCGTTATCAACATCCGCTTTCATCGCCTTAACGGTTTCATCCGTTCTTGACGGCGAAAGAGTTTTGCCGTCCGACGTTTTGACGGATTCGCCAAACCCGCGCCCATCAATCGCCAAAACGCCAAAACCTTTTGCTTGCAGACGCCGCGCAAACTCATCATAAGATTGGCGTGTGCTGCCCCATTGATGAAGCAGCAGAACGGCCGGCGAATTCGGTTTGATTGATTCGTAAAACGTGCCAATGATCTCCGCTTTTTCAGCCGATTCAAATCTCACGGTTTGTGGTTCGGGAATTTTTGTTTGAGAATTCGCCTGATTCGCGGCATTGTTCGCCGGAACACTTAAATTCGTTTTATCGGGAGAATTTGAAACGGTTAGGCTTTGACAACCAAATCCGGCAAATATCAATAAACTGATAAATAATAATTTCGACCAAAACTTATAATTCATAGTTGTCAGCGGCAGTACCATATTCAAAGTTGTACAGTTTCAGTAGATCCAAATTTGGAAAACCACGTTCAGTAGATCCAAATTTCGGATTTGGGATGTCGGACGCGCGGATTCTCAAACAATTCGAAGTCTCCGGTTTTCGCCTAAATTCAGAGTTTGGCTTGACAAAAAATCCGACATCCGACATCCGACATCCAAAATTTGGATCTACTGAGTTTTACCTTTTCTCGATCTTCATCTTCATTCCGAATTTCGGGCGCAGCGTAATCATCGCCTGAAGTCCGATCTTTTGTTCAGACGCAAGGCTCAGCTTCCATTTTCTGCCTAAGATCGCGAGCAGCAGGACGCCTTCCATCCACGCAAAGCCTTCGCCGACACAATTTCGCACGCCTTTGCTGAACGGAAAATAAATAAACTTGTTGCCGGCTTCTTTGATCGAAAGTTTTTCCCATCGTTCGGGCTGAAACGCGCCGGCATTTTCCCAAAAACGCGGGTCGCGATGCATCACATACTGGCTTGCCAGAACAAGTCCGTTTTTCGGGATTTGAAATCCGTTGAATTCGTGTTCTTCGGTCGCCAGACGCCCGATCGTCCAGGCGGGCGGAAAAAGCCGCATTGATTCGGCAAGGACGTTTTCGGTATATTTTAATTTGCCGTAATCTTCGGGCGTTAAATCTCTCTCGCCCAAAACCTCGTCAAGTTCGGCGTGAAATGCCGATTCGGCTTGCGGGTTTTGCGAGAGCAGATAAAACGTCCAGACAAGCGCATTCGCCGTCGTTTCGTGGCCCGCGAGAAAGAGCGTCAAACATTCGTCGCGAACCTGTTTATCGGTCATTGAGCCGCCCGTTTCCTCGTCCTGCGCCATCAGGAGCATCGAAAGCAGATCGCCTTTATCTTCACCCGATGCACGTCTTTCATCAATGATCTTGTAAATCACTTCGTCAAGTGTTTTACGCGCATTTTTCAATTTCCTGATCGGCGGCAACGGCAGTTTTTCTAGATATTCGGAAAACGGTAAAAGCATAAAATTGAACATCGAAACGATCGTGTTCATCGCCGCGCCGACCTGCATCGCCTCGTCCTCGACATTCGCGCTGAACAAAGTTTTGCCGACGATCCAGAGCGTCAGACGCATCATTTCCTTGTCAATGTCGCGAAATTCGCCGTCCTTCCAACTGCCCGACATTTTTTCGCCCGATTCGATCATCGCCTTGGCATATCCGTTGATGCGGCTACGGTGAAATGCGGGTTGAATCATCCGCCGCTGACGCAGGTGAAATTCCTTTTCACTCGTTAAAAGACCTTCGCCAAGAAGTCCTTTGGCACGCTGCAGCGCGCGTCCCTTGATAAATTTCGAGTGATTTGTGACGAGCAGATCGCGTATCAGATCGGGATGATTTATCAAAAACGCGGGAATTTTGCCGACTCTGAAAGCCGAAACATCACCGAGTTTTGACAGCTTCATCAAAAAATCCGTCGGGTTTTTACGAAACGAGCGAAAATGTCCGCCGATCAAATCGGTTTTCACGGTCGGCGGCGCAGGTTGTTGAATTGCTTTCATAGAGTTGATTCTAGCAGAAGAATTTATTTAAACGCAGAGAACGCTG
>JANLTD010000371.1:0-2782 GCA_031362765.1 Acidobacteriota bacterium
GAACGAAAGTTTGTCCTCATCCGCCAAAGAACCTTCGACCGCGATGCCGTTCAGCGGATTCGGACGATCGAGCACATACACGGGTTTTCCTGCCTTGGCGGCTTCTTCCATGACATTGCGAAGTGTCGCCGTGTAAGTATAAAAACGCGTGCCGACATCTTGAATGTCATAAACGATCGCGTCGAGATCTTTCAACTGTTCGGGTTTCGGACGGCGCGTTTCGCCGTAGAGCGAATAGACCGGCAAGCCTGTTTTTTCGTCTTTTGAATCGTCAATTTTAGCTTGATCGAGTTCGCCCCGAATGCCGTGTTCGGGTGAAAAGAGCGCGACAAGGTTGACGTTTTTGGCTTCTTTTAAGACATCAATCGTCGGTTTGCCTGCTGCGTTTCTGCCGGTTTGATTTGTCACGAGTCCGAGCTTCAAGCCTTCGAGCGATTTGAAGTTTTCTTTTTCCAAAACATCAATGCCGTTAAGCACGATTGCGGATTGCGGATTGCGGATTGCGGATTGCAGATTGGCACTCTCGACCTGTGCCTTGAATTTCGGGATTTGCGCTGAAACGTTTGCGTTGTAGTCGGCTTCGGCTTCGCGGAATTTTTCGATTGGCGTGTCTTCAATTGCCGATGCCGCGATGGTCGCAACCTTTGCACGAAGCGGTCCGACATCGCCTTTGCCGTCCGGATGAACACGATTTGAGAGAAAAACGACGAATGTTTGTGAGACGCGGTCCATCCACACGCTCGTTCCCGTAAAACCCGTGTGTCCGAATGATCCGAGCGGGAAAAGATCGCCGCGATTCGATGAAAACGAGGTATTCATATCCCAACCCAAGCCGCGTGTCGCGCCGTCTTCGGAAACGACAATCGGCGTGGTCATTCGCGCGACGGTGTTTGCCGACAAAATTCGTTTGCCGTCCAAACTGCCGCCGTTCAGTAGCATCTGACAAAACCGCGCCAAATCGTCTGCGGTCGAAAAAAGTCCGGCGTGTCCGGCAACACCGCCCATTCGATAAGATGTCGGATCGTGAACCTGTCCGCGCAAAATTTGATTGCCCGTTTTTTCGTCACCTTCAAACTGTGAGCCGAGATAATTTTGTTGTCCTTTAATGTTTTCGGTTGGCGCAATTCTTGTTTGTAGATTTTGATTAATATCAGGCAAAATCGTTCCAATGAAATTATTGTCAGCGTTAACAACAGGAACTAACCTTGAAAAGAATGAATTTTGAAGTTTAAGCGATTGAAATAATCCCGATGAGGTAAAATTAATAAAATTCAGTTGCAAAGAACTATTGCTAGTTTTTCCAGTAATTCTTTCAACAATCTCACCAAGCACAATAAAACCGATATCCGAATAAACAAACTTCGTTCCCGGCGACGTGCGGAGTTTTTCTTTGTAAAGTGCGGCGAGCATTCCTTCGCGTCCCGTCCATTTTTCGCGCAGATCGAAATCGGGCGCGTAGCCGGCAACGTGCGTTAATAATTGCTGAATCGTAACTTTCTTGGCCGCTTCGTCCTGAATCTCGGGAATGAATTTGCCGATCGTTTCCGAGAGACGAATTTGTCCGCGCTCGACGAGAATCATGATGCTCGTCGTCGTCGCGACGACTTTGGTCAGACTTGCGACATCAAAGATCGTGTCAAGCGTCATTTTTTCAACCGTCGGAACTAATGAACGATTGCCGTAAGCTTTGCGGAAAACGATCTTTCCTTTATGTCCGACGATGACGACCGCGCCCGGAAGTTTTTTGTCGGCAATATCCTTTTCGACCAAAGCGTCAATCTGATTGAGCTTTTCAGCCGACATTCCGACCGTCTGCGGCGCGGCAACGGGCAAACCTTGCGCGTCGGCAAAGGCGAAAGTAAAAAGGCAAAAAGCAAAAACTGTTGCCGATCGCCGGAGCGTTTTTTGAAATTTATTTAACATTTACCTAAGTTTGATTTCAGATTTCAGATTTTGAAGTAATTGAGTTTACAAACTCGAATTCAAAACCAAAACAATCCGAAATCCGAAATCCGAAATCCGAAATCGAACTAGCTTTTACCTTTTGCCTTCAAATCCCGCTCGTGTTCTTTAAAACTTTCTTTGCAAAGGCGCACAAATTCTTTGCCGATCGGCGAAAAATATCCGCCTCTGATTCTTGCCAAACCGAGTTCCCATTTAATTTCCGCGCCTTCGATGAACCACGAAACAAGTTTGCCTTCACGGACTACTTTGGAAATGGTTTTTGCTCCGGCAATACCGACGCCCATTTTGTTTTCGACCATTCGATTGATCGCCGTCTGGCGCGAAAGTTCCATCATTATGTTAGGCTTGACGTTTGCCGCGTGGAAAAAATCGTCTATCATTCGCCTTGTGTTGCCGCCTTTTTCGCCCAAAATCAGATGTTCGCCGGCGAGCGCCGCCGCGCTGATCACGCGTTCTTTTGCCAATGGATGATCGGGATGCGCAATCGCGACGATCTCGTCCGAAAAAAGCAATTCGGTCTGCACATTCGTAGTTTCGACGGGCAACGAAACGAAGGCAATATCAATCTCTCCGTTCAATATTTTTTCGACCAAAACCTGACTCGTGCCTGAACCGACCGTAATTTCCGCATTCGGAAATCTTTCCTTCAGCTTTTCGAGAATTTCGGGCAATTGTTCCGAGGCAAACATCGAAGAGGACGAACCGATCCGCAATCGTCCGTATTCGGCACCCGCGAGTTCGGCGATCTCGGCAATCGCCGTGTCGTGTTCGCGAAGGATCTTTCGAGCCCGATCCATCAGCGAATCGCCTGCTTCGG
>JANLTD010000386.1:0-3045 GCA_031362765.1 Acidobacteriota bacterium
CCAGAAAGACGACGGCGGCAAAAACGATACCGTTAAAGAAACCGAACCAACCGCCCGCGATGCCTTCGAGTTTATATATGGTGTCCTTATACATCGCGTCAACAATCATCATATAAGACCCAGTACAGAATCCAATTGCAAGCACAATTAGCCCGACGATTGAAGGAATTGCCATCGCGCTCCAAAATAATGGTTGCCCTATAAAAAACTTGAATCTCTTTGTTCTTGTATTAACCTCATTGTCCGAAGGATCGAAGGCTTCAATCGTAACGTAGGCGGCGAACCAGACGATTCCTAAGAAAAGTCCACACAAAAGCGTCGTCAGCAAAACCCAACTGACGCGACTGCTATAGCGGACGCGCAGACTCTCGCGCAGTTCATTCTTTTCTTTTTCTTCGGGAGTCAGTTCACTTGCCGAACTGTTCGGGTTGCCCATAAATCTTGCAATAAATGCCACCATTGCCGCATTGTTTGTCAAGTCATTTGTATTTGCTCCGCCTTCGATTTCCTTTTGCAATTTATCAATGCCTTTTATCAGATTGCTTTCGGGCAATTTTTCGGAATCTTCCTTCAATTTTTTGACCTGCTCTTTGACCGCTGCTAGATTATTTGGTGTCAGCGTTACCGACTCGGTTGATATTGGCTTTGGTGTCGAGTTCAGTTTTACATTGGCGTTGGAGATACTTCTACTGGTATTTTGGTCAATCACCGAAATTAACTTGCCGTCTAATTCTTCGCATCCGCCCGGGCATTGAAAAAAAGACCAACTCAATCCGACAAAAATTAAAACCATTACGCCGACTAATAGAGCCGGAATAAGGTATCTGTAATCATTTGGCATATCGCATCACCTACCTTTTTTAATTAGCCGACCTTTAATTAATAAGTCGGCGACCCTTGTCCGACGAATTCGTTTTTGATTAACAAAACGGCGCGGAACTCAAATTTTTCGGGCACGCCCGGCGTGGTCAACGACGGTTTCGTTCAAGAACTGACCGGAACCGTCGAGCCTTTTAATTAAACCGATTCCAACTGTTCGACTGAATCCGATAGCCGAACCTAAACACGTTGACAGTACCTGTGAACGGCGGAGCGTCGCCCTTTTCAAACGAGAAAAAGAAACCGTTCGTCGTATTCCGCCACGGATTGCCGAGCCGCGTGTAAATTTCGCCTTTGAAGTGATTTTTCAAGCGGTCTGAATCGAGTTCGTAACGTCCGTAAAGCGTGTTTTTCAGACTCAGTGTAAAGCGCGAAGTAACATCGAAATTCATTTCAATTCCGCCGTATATTCTTTTGACCAAATCGGTCGCTTCGATGGCTCCGGCAGGGTTTCGGCGCGAATACGTTTTGCCGAACTGAAACCCGATTTCCGGAATGATTTCCCAACCAAATGTCTTATACGCGGTCGCTTTCGCGGCCGTGATTTCATCGCCAATAAGAAACCAACGCGCCGCTCGCGGTTTGTTAAGCAACGCCCAAACCGGCTGGAATTCAATTTTAGCCGCGATTTCTTTTTGCTTAAAATCACGGTCGGAAAGATGTTCTCCCTTGAAACTTAAGCGATAGTAATCTACGAAATTACTGCTGTTATCAATATCGTCTTCGCACTTCTGTTTCTTTACGGCATCGGGAATACCACCGCATTTTTTCACTTTCCTTTCTGTCTTTAATGTAGATCTGTCCTCCGAAAGGCGCGGCACGAAGCGGTATTCCCACTTTGTCCCGAATATTACGCGGTTCAAAGAAAGCGTCGAATCGGTAATTTTGCCGGTCGAAACATTGGCGTTGAGATAAACGGGTGTCCATTTTCTCAAAACTGTTTCGCCGGGTTTGTATTTGACAAGATTGACCCACGGGGCAAGTTTGAGGTCCAAAATTCCAATGCTTTCTCTTTCTTTGACGCTGGTTTCGGCATTCTTTTTGACCTCGCTCGAAAAACTAAGTCCCAAATCGAGATTACGCTCAATCTTGCGGTCGTCGGGCGCATCAGGCAAAGCATCGGTGCTTTCGATTTGCGGCGCACCCGACCACGAAAACTCTTCGCCGATAAAATCTCCGCCCAGCGCAAACGGCGCGTTTTTAAATCTGACTCTGATATTAGAAACGCCCTGCGCAGGTGCATTGACTGGGTCTAGACAAAGCGTTACTCTGCCAGTCATCGCGGCGCGGCGGAGTCTTTGATCGTCAGAGGTATCTTTTCTCAAAAGGGCTGATTCGATTTGTAAAACCTCCGCCTTTCCCATACTTGTTTGAACCGTCATATTTTTATGCAGGTCATTTTGTTTGAGAAAATTCAAAATGTTTGTCCAAAAAGCCTCGGTGTCATCGCCAATCCTATTGCCGTTCACGTCCGGTTCGCTGCTATCAGACATTGATCCTTCAAAAACCATCGGAAATCCGCCATTGCAAATTGGGTCGTCTCTTTCAAGAAAGGTTACCGTCAGCCCTGTGTCAACATTAAACGAAGCCCAAAGAATTCCGGCGGAAAATATTCTCACTTCGTATTTTCTGCCCGGTGTTAAACTATTGGTTAGATTAAAGACCAATTCGATTTCTTCGCCATTGATATCTTTAATGTTCTCTTTGGGAATAATTTTGGATTCTACTGGCATAATGTTGTTTTCATCAGTTTTATCAAAAAGTTTTAGGGTCAGAGACTGTAATTGGTCTGGGTCATCAATTTTAACTCCGAGCCTAATATTTAATTTTTTGTTTGTTTGGTCGTATGAAAACGACACCTCCTGACCAACGACGTTTATTGTGCTTACCATCAAAAGCAGTATGAATATCGGTATTGCAGTTTTCATAGTTTCTCTCCTAATTTTTCTCTATTTCCGCTATATTTCTCGTTATCCGCCGGCAACGGTTAATAATCGGTCAATCGCCGAATTCGGTGTCGAATTAACCGTAATGCTAAAAAAATATACTCTCCATTTTTGTTCGTCTAATCCTATTTGGTGATTATTCAAAATTGGATCAAATACGAAAAATAGTGCCGTTACAATTCGCATTTTTTGAACATCAGGGTCGTTTGCCGGATAGAAC
>JANLTD010000392.1:0-2285 GCA_031362765.1 Acidobacteriota bacterium
CGCTAATATCAAACCGAAAGCCGGAATTGTCGCTTGCAACACTGCCGCGAGTCCTGAAGAAATATATTGTTCGCCCCAAAACAACAAGCCGTAATTCAGGAAAAACTGTAAAATGCCGGTAATAAAAATTATCGTCCAGATCTTCTTTCCACGCGGGAATTCAATTTTTTGAATAAAGAGAACGGGAAAAAGAATCAAACAAGCGACCGAAAATCTGATGGCGGCAAAGCTGACGGGCGGCAGATCAGCCAAACCAAGCTTAATAAATATCCAGGTTGTTCCCCAAACAACGCAAAGCAACAGCCAAACAAGAAGTGGTTTCATATTTTCAATCAACAGATTACACAGATTTCATTGAATCAAGCTCTTTCATAAAAACTCAGGTGAGTTTCGCCTTGCTTTAACAACCGCCAGCGGCGAAGTTCGCCGATTTCATCAGGCAATGTGTTTTTTGAATGATGTTCCGCGATCAAAACGCCTTCAATGCTAAGTAATGAAGATTCATTTCGGCCTAAATATTGTAGGACTTTCGAGTAATTTTCAAAATAAGGCGGATCAAAAAAAACAATATCCCAACACTCCGATTTTTCATTGAGCCGCCGCAAAAACTCTTCTGCCGAACTTTGAAAAACTTCTGTTTTGTCGTCGGGAACGTCAAGTAAATCCAGATTTTCTTCGATTAAAGCGCAGGCACGCCGTGATTTATCCACAAAAGCCGCAAACTTTGCGCCCCGCGAGATCGCTTCGATCCCGATCGCGCCCGTCCCCGCGCATAAATCAAGAAAACGAGTTTCGGAATTAATTTTGGTTTGAAGGATATTGAAGAGAGTTTCTCGAAGACTGTCCGACGTCGGGCGAGTTTTATTCCCGGATGGGCTTTTGAGAACGCGACCACGATAAGTGCCGGAAATTATTCGCATATTATCAGTAGAGAGTCGAGAGTGGCGAGTAGAGAGAATTGTTTTCCTCCCTCCACTCTCTAATTTCCACTCGTTTATTTTCGTTCGTAAAAACTGATAGTCGTCTCGCCTTGAACAACTACCCGAAACCTTTTCAGGATGCCGATCCTTTCAGGAAAAGGCCTGTCGGAATGGTGTTCGATAACTAGCACACCGCCCTGGGTAACCGAAGCGCCGCGGCTGAGGTATTTCAAAATTTCTTCGCAATTTGTGTCAGGCCGCGAATCGAAATAGACCACATCCCAAAAACGGCGGCGTTTTGACATTTGCTTAAGAAATGGCGCAACTTCCATCTCAACAACTTCTCCATGGCCTTCTTTAATCTCACAGGTTTTTAGATTTTTCTTGATAAAACTGCACATTTTTGAAGAACGGTCGACCATTGTGGCGACAATCGCTCCGCGTGAAATCGCTTCTATTCCGACAGTTCCGCAACCTGCGCATAAGTCCAAAAACCTCCTCGCGCGGACGCGTCTAAAAAGAATCTTGAACATTACTTCGCGGATTCGCCGTGATGTCGGTAATGCTTTTTTTGAGGTCGAATTTGTTAGATACTTACCCTTGTGCTTGCCGTCTGTGACCTGCATATCCGAAACAATTCGGATATTGACTTCTTTTTTCCAGGGCGGAGTATTGGCACCTCTTGGCGCAAACCGCCCTTTAGGCTGAAACCTGTTGTTTGCAGGCGGAAACTTTCCGTCCCTTTTGACAAACTTTCCGTCTCGGGGTTGAAAGCCGTCAGTTCTTTGAAATCTTTCGCCGCGCGGTTGAAAATTTCGATCACGATTTTGATTTGTTCCGTATCCCGTTGATCTATCGCCTTCTTTACGAAGGTTTTTATTTCGATTCAAGGGAGTTGAAGTATTTGTCGGTTGTCGTCGGTTTTCCATCTTTTTTCACATTTCCTTTAATTAGAATGAGTATTTTGACCCTTCACTAGCAAAAACCTGCTCTTTGTTTGTTCTTTGTAGATATTATTATTAAATACAGGAAAATATAGATTTCAAAAACCTTGAAATCACAGTTGAATTATGTTTTTATTTATCTCTTAGAAAAATTCGTTATTTACAACACAAAATAATATTTAACAGAAGTCTTACCTAAAACTATAACCTCATTTAACAAAAAAATAAATATTTAATTTAGATATTCCAGGTTTTTTTATGAAATATTTACAAATTTCTCATAATATCAACCGATCCATCCCAAGCGAAAGCGCGGATCGGTTTTGACAACTTCTATTAATTCGGCTGTTTCCTGCGTCAAACGTTTTTGAGTCAAAAAGTACTCGGCCTCATTTCGCGCGGTTTCCAATATCTCTAAATC
>JANLTD010000538.1:0-5019 GCA_031362765.1 Acidobacteriota bacterium
GGAGAGAGTTTTGCTTAGCGACGGTAAACCCGTTCATTTGACCGATAAGGTTTTCGACACGCTTTTGCTTCTGATTCAACATAACGGACGGCTGCTGACAAAGGACGAAATGATGGCAACCGGCGCGATTCCGAACAAACGGCGATGAGCTTTGTTCTCATTTCGCTTATGCAACAAATTAACAATTCTTAAAAAAGGAGAAAACAAATGCGGACCAGATTATTAACCGGCGGTGAAATTTTAGTGGCAAGAATAGTCTTTCAAACAACTTTGCCCTACAACCAGATTACCATTTCCGATGGGATTGGACTGGGGGGCAGACCTTATACACTTCCAATGTTTAACGAGGGACAATCAGCGGCAAGCATATTTGGTACATTGCTTTTCGGACCTTTGGTGACGCCGATGATTCTCCTCACGCGACCGAGTTCCTATATGCTCAACCTGGGCGCAAAGGGCTTTACCAACGCCCTCGCCTCTGATCAAGTGGCGACATTCATCCACGAACTAACGCACGTCTGGCAATCATTTAATCAAATATTTTCAAGTGCCTATATTTTCAATTCACTCTGGCATCAAGCCATCAGCAACGGCGCTGCTTACAGTTACAGCCCCGGACAGGCTTGGGGCAGCTACAATGTCGAGCAACAAGCACACCTTGTCGAAGATTGGTTTCAAGCGGACGGCATGAGTCCGGCCAGTTCGCGCTTCCCATATATCCGGAGCAACATTCGCGCCAGAATGCCGTAAAGTGCGAATTTGAATAATTCTGCTTGTCATAACAAGAAGCGGTAGCGACTTGCTAAATTAGCCGCTCGCTACCGCTCACGGTTCTGACAATTTGGCGTCAAAAAAGCCGACAAACCTAAAAACATCATGAAACAAAAAACAAAGATCGACATCGAATTCAGCGAAACCGTTGCTTACAGCAAACGCGAGGAGAGATTTGAGGCTTTTTGCTTGCAATGCAAATCGTTAGTCGAAATGGCAACGCCGCAGGTCGCCGCGATTCTGAAAAAATCAACCGAACGCGAAATTTATCGCTTGGTCGAAACAAACAAAGTTCATTTTGTCGGAACCGACCGGGTGTTGATTTGTTTGAAATCTTTGGCAGAAAAATTGAGAGAACCGCCGACAGCGGCAGCGAACGTGTAAATTCAAAAAGCATGTCACCACGAGACCCGAAACGAAAGACAGACCCTAAATTATAACTGTTTTGGTGAAATCCAAAAATATTAGATGGAGAAGCAATGATTTATTATTCAAACAAATTTCAAAACCTGGTCGTTAGAATTTTCCCGATTTTCTTGATTCTGGTTGGGCTTGCACTGCCGGCGATGGCTGGTTGGGCGCAAAAACAGAAAATTACTTCGACACCGCGCGGGGTCGGGGCGCAATTCGGCAACGCGGTTGCCATTAACGGCAACACGATGGTCGTCGGCGCCCGATTTGACAGCACGACCGCCAATCAAGCAGGTGCGGCATATGTCTATATTCTGAGCGGTGGCGTTTGGGTACAACAGGCTGTATTGCTTGCCAGCGACGGCGCACTTGGCGACAAGTTCGGTTATTCGGTGGCGATCAGCGAAAACACGATCGTCGTTGGCGCATTTGAAGACGACATAACGGATCCCCACCCGCCAAACGCATTACTTTCAAACGCCGGTTCGGCTTATGTTTTCGTCCGTAACGGCACGAACTGGGCGTTTCAACAGAAATTAACCGACAGCTTTCCGAAGGCTAATCAGGAATATGGCAATGCCGTTGCTATTACCGGCGAAACAATCGCCGTCGGAGATTCTCAGTATGACGCGGTGAATCCGCAAATTTCAGAAACAGGTGCGGTTTATATCTATCGGCGTACCGGAATGGTTTGGGCGGAAACACAAAAACTTCTTCCGGCAGGCGGCTCTATAATTTTTGACTATTTTGGGGAATCGGTTGCGATGAGCGCCGGTAAACTTGTCGTCGGATCGCCCGGTGCCGATATACCGTTCACCGGTGCCGGTTCGGTCTATGTTTTTGTAGATGGTGTCGGGGGATTCACCCAGCAGGATAAAATATCTATTGCAAGCGGCGCCAATGGCGATCAATTCGGCTGTGCTGTTGCCATCGAAGGCAACACGATGGTTGGCGGTGCGCTTCAATACACGCCGATTGTCGGACAACCGGCTTACGGCGCGGCGTATGTTTTTGAGTTCAACGGCACAAGTTGGATTTCGCAAGGAAGAATTGTCGCCTCGGACGGCGCGACCGTTGACCGCTTCGGTTATTCGGTTGCCGTCAGTAACAGCGTCATCGCCGTCGGTGCCCGCGAAGATGACACGACAGCCGGACTCGATGCCGGTTCAACGTATATTTTCACGCGCAGCGGCGCGACCTGGACACAACAACAAAGACTTGCTCCCAACGATCCTGCGACAGGCGACCGTTTCGGCTCAAGCGTCGCCATGAGCTTCGGGAATTTGGTCGTCGGTGCGGCGGAAAAACAATTAACAGCTCCCAACGGTCAGGGCGCGGTCTATTATTTGACCTTCCAACAGTTGCGCGTTCGATTCGATTTTGATGGTGATGCCAAAGCCGATATTGCAATTTTCAGGGCTTTAAATGGCGAATGGTGGATTCAGCGAAGTTTAGATACCGGTGTCAGAGCTTTACGATTTGGTTCAACCAACGATAGACCCGTCCCGGCAGATTATGACGGTGACGGATTAACCGACAACGCTGTTTATCGTCCGTCAACCGGCGAATGGTTTGTGTTGCGAAGTTCCGATTTTAGTTTCTTTTCCATTCCTTTCGGAAATTCGTTTGACAAACCCGCGCCCGGCGATTTTGACGGCGACGGCTTGGCGGACATCGCTGTTTTTCGTCCCTTTGAAGGCAATTGGTATATCAATAAAACAACGGGCGGAGTTCAAATTACGCAATGGGGAGGACCGGGCGATGTGCCTGTCACCGGCGATTATGACGGCGACGGCAGATCTGACATTGCCATTTACCGACCGATCAGCGGTCAATGGTGGCTCAATCGCTCAACGGCCGGCGTGATTGCGACAACCTTCGGAGCCGCTGTTGACAAACCCGTCGCGGCGGATTACACGGGCGACGGGAAAACCGATATTGCTGTCTGGCGACCTTCAAACGGCAATTGGTTTATTCTACGCTCGGATGATTTCAGTTACTACTCGATTCCGCTCGGCTCAACCAACGATCTTCCGGCACCTGCCGATTATGACGGCGACGGCAAAGCGGATATTGCAGTCTTCCGACCGGACGGTGCGAATTGGTTTATCCAACGCTCGACCGCCGGGATACTGCTTCAACAATTCGGCGCAACCGGAGATATACCTGTTCCGTCGGCTTTTGTACC
The DNA here is from genome assembly GCA_031362765.1 of Acidobacteriota bacterium. Lineage (GTDB taxonomy): Bacteria > Acidobacteriota > Blastocatellia > Pyrinomonadales > Pyrinomonadaceae > JAFDVJ01. Next base: position 3,371 of record JANLTD010000538.1, read on the forward strand.
TTAAATTTATCTTCAACATTGAAGGCTATGGAAAATTAAAAAAAAGTTAGAACGTTAGTTTAGAGGCTCGGTCTGTGACCGCCGGGCAACGCGGTCTTTAGAGCGGCTACTAAACGATCAAGTTTTTTTTAACTGTTATAAATTATTATTTACATGTTCCGAAGCATTCTTTGTTGGCTCCCACTTTCGGATTTGTTTTGAAACGAATCGAAGTTGCCGGAAGCGAGAGGTTGGAAAGAAATTAATCAAGTTACTTTTAATTCACTTGTTTGAGGAGAAAACCCTTATGTATATAGCAAAAACCATTATCTTTTTGATTATCTGCTTGTGTTGCCTTAACGATTCAGATCAGGCGCAAACGACCAGTTTTACTTATCAAGGGAAACTGACCGACGGCGGCTCGCCCGCTAACGCGCAATACGATTTTACATTCAAGCTCTACGATTCGGTTTCGGGCGGAACGCAAATCGGCTCGGATGTTCTGAGTGATGATGTGCAGGTTACAGCGGGAATTTTTACCGCCGATCTGGATTTCGGCTCATCGCCTTTTACATCATACACGGGAAATTATTTGGAAATCGCGGTGCGTCCGGGTGCCGGCACGGGCGCATATACGACGCTCGCACCGCGCCAGCCTATCACGGCTGCGCCATATGCGGTGCAAACGATTCGCGCCTTGAGCGCCGCCGTTGCCGACAACGCTTTGAATCTCGGCGGCATTGCCGCAAACCAATTTGTGCAGACAACGGATTCGCGTTTAAGTGATGCGCGAATACCGACGGTTGGAAGTAACGACTATATTCAGAATCAAAATGCAGTGTTTCAGACCGGGAATTTCACTATCAACGGCACGGGAACAGCGGCTATCTTTCGTGCCGAAGCTCAATACAACATTGGCGGCAACCGCGTTTTGAGTACTGGCTCTACCCCTTCTTTTAATATTTTTGTCGGGGTTGGAGCGGGACGATTCGCCTACAACGCCTACGCCAGTTCATTTTTTGGTTACAACTCCGGGACAAACTCCGGCAACAACTTTAATTCATTTTTTGGTAGTTATTCTGGTGAATCAAACATTAGCGGCAGCTCTAATTCATTTTTTGGTTCTTTTTCTGGTCAATCAAACATCAGCGGTTACGATAATGTTTTCATCGGAAGAGATGCAGGTCTGTACAACATTAGTGGTAGCGGCAACACTTTTCTTGGTGCAAACAGCGGGTTCTCGAACACCACCGAAAGCAACAACACGTTCATCGGCGATCAGGCGAACGGTGCCGCCGGTATCACCAACGCCACATCTATTGGTTACCTAGCTACCGTCACCCGAAGCAATTCGCTTGCTTTGGGTAATGGCGACGTAAATGTCGGCATCGGCACAACCGCGCCAAACTACAAACTGCATGTTGTTGGTGAAAACGTCAGAGTGGAAGGTAACACAACGAGCACATTCCCGCGTTTCTCACTTAATTTCACCGGCGGCGGCGCAGATATGAAAAAATGGCAAAACTATGCAACCACAAATGCCTTAAGTTTTTCTGCATTAAATGATGCCGAGAATGCCGAGACCCGATGGCTTTTGGTCACTCGCGGAACCGGAACAACTATTGGGAGCGTTATGTTTCCAAACGGCAATGTTGTCATCAATAATCTCG
>JANLTD010000412.1:0-4378 GCA_031362765.1 Acidobacteriota bacterium
GTTAAGTTCAAATCCATCATTTTTGCAGCGTTGTTTGAGAAGCGCGAGATAAACTTCTTGATATTCTCCTCCAAAAACTTCCCATTTCATTTCGACTGAACTGTCGGTAACTATTTTGACAGGCGCGGGCGTTGATAATTCTTCCAAGGAAACGCAAAATGCCCAGCGGCAGAGGACGTTCCAGTTTTGGATTTTGGTCGCTCTTTTCAGCCGGATTAGCTGTTCTTTGGCTGATTGCGATAGATGAATTGTTTTAATTGACATAATTTTTTAAGCTGCCAGTTGAATAGCTAAATCAAGTTGTTTTTGCTTCCAGACTGGTTCGATGTTGAGATTAAAATATCCTTCTCGAATTGTCGTAACCGTTTCCTTATCGTCGTAATCAAGCGTGTAGGTTCGGCTAATTGAATCTTTCATTTCGTCGTAAAGGTTTTGGTCAATTTCTTCGTCAGTTGAAAGAAGAAAAACCTGATGGCTCGCGTTTGGAAAATATTTTTCGACTAAATTCAGACGATGCGCAGTGTCCAGTCTTCCCAAAGGCGTGTCAATTATTGCCGGAAGCGGTCGCCCGGATGCGCGGGCTAAACCCCAGAGCATTGAGACGGCGAGCAATTGTCTTTCGCCAGCTGATAATCTTTCAGGCGAAATGATTTGGTCATCAACGCCTCTTAGTTCGAGCGAAAAATCGCTTGTATTGATGTACAAATTAGTGACGAGCGATTTTTTACGTAGAAGTTTTTGATAGCTGTCCAAAATCAAATCCTGAATTTGCCCGACCTTTTTTTCGAGCATTTTTCGGCGGAATTTCTCGATTGTTTGACGAACTTTGTCCGAGTGATTAAGAATGCGCTGCACATCTTCTTTTTCCTGTCCGGTTCCAAGAGTTTCTTCGATCTCGCGCAACCAGATATTTTGCTTGGTTTCCTTTTCGTTCGTTATTCTGGCGATTTCTAAATCGAGCGCCCCGAGTTTTATTTTTTCCTGTTCGATTTCCGCTTTTAACTCATCAATTTCGTTCTGTAAAAGAGCGATTTTTTCGGCATCAGGAACGCTTTTGAGTTTGCGAGCACAATCGTCAATCTTAACGCGAAGTTGTTCAGACTGAGCTAAAAGTTCAGTTAATTGATTTTGCAGTTCAGAAAATAAATTTCCCTGAACGAGATTTTGAATTTGAAAGCTGCCGGTTTCGGTTAGGAATAAATAACTATCAGCAGTTGAAGATTCCTGACGTTTTTGACGGTCATCCGCCAAGAATTTTTTGAGAAAAGCGATTGATTCAAAGTTGAAATCATTTTTGCTAAGTTCTTTCAAAATTGATTCGTCTCTTTGGTCGAGAACATCAACAATCGTTGCATTTTGCCGTGCGAAAATTTCTTTTTTCGATTGATCGTAAATTTCGTTGAGAAGATTTTTCACCAAAAATAGCGGCGCAATTCCGGCGGAAATTTCGATCAGTTTGTCTTCCACTTCTTGCAGACGATTTTCCAACTCGACTTTTTCTTTTTCAATTCTTTCGCGCGATTCGTAAAGTTCGCCACCTTCGTTTTTATACGTTTCAATTAGGGCGCGAAGGTTATTCTCAAGCGGATCAATTACGAACGTTTGTTGATGAGCTTTTTGATCTTTGTATTTGAGTCTATTTTTTCCAACCTCTGCAATTTCGGCTTCCAGATTCAACAACTCCTTTTTCTCCTGAGTCGTTTTCAACTTTATTCTCTGTTTTGATTCAAAAACTGAGAGATCAGTATTTAAGCGGTCAATAATATCTAAACCGAGCAGTGAATGAATCGCTTTTTCTAAAAGTTGGCGAGAATTTTCAAGATCGGCAAAGGCTTCTATTTTTTCCCCATCAAAAAAGAACAAATGCGAGATTCCAGCAGGCAGAAATTCTTCGACAACTTCATCCCAACCATCAGTTATTACTCGGTCAATAAATCCATTTATTGTGACTTGTGTTTTTTCGATTGTATTATTACCCGAGACGCGCCATGACCGATGAATGCGATAAACTTTCTCTTTTCCATCAGAATGATGTCGAAACTGAAGTTCGATTGCCGCGCCTTCTTCGGGCGGGATTCTGGCATTGATGGACTTCGCCAGATATTTGTCATAGGCGATATTTCCACGGTTTGAGAAGCGCGCCCTTTTGCCATAAAGCGCGAGCTGAAGAGCATCCAAAAATGTCGTCTTTCCACCACCATTGAGACCTCCGATCAAGATTATCGGTGATTCTTTACGAATCGGTGCAAGATTTATTGATTGACGACCTTTGTAAATGCCGAAATTGTGTAGAACTAATTCTTCGATTAACACGCTTCGTCCTCACTGTTAATGTTTTCCAATAACTCTTCAACGCTTCTACGATTCAAAGTAGTTATCGAATCTTTTGAACCATATCTTTCAACTGAACCATAGCGTTCAATTTCGATTGCTTCCTTTAATTCTCTGCGACCTAAAGCTCGTTCTGTCGCATCTTCGCGACTGTCGTAAAAATTTCGTCGAAAGGCTTTTTCCATTGCCGGATAAAGTCCGGAACGTTTGGTTAAGGTCTTAAATCGGCGTTCGACATCAATCAATTCACGAGTTAGTTCATACAAAATCCGATCTTCTTCGCAAACTTCTTCTAAAAGCTGCATTTCTTCCGCACCCAGAGCGAGATTGTCGTCCATGCTCCAATCGGGAAATTTTTCGCCAGTCGCTTCCTGATAAATTTGCGGAAGTTTGTCTTCTATTTCGTGTTTATCAACCACCCAGATTCGGCGTATTTCCTGAAGCTCAGGCATAGTTATCAATTCGATGTCATCGAACGGTCCATTTTCTCTGACCAACTGCTGAACCGAGAGAATTTTTCTTAACCAAGTAGCTCTCGAATCCTGTGTGTATGGTCCGGGAATGTTTGTATCGTTGTATATCTTGACACTTCCATCCATTCGGCGAAAATCTCTTAAGTGACGATCATCTCTTTTGCCGGTTAATTCATTACGTGGGTCAAGTTCATCGCGTAAATCCATCAATGGGCGCATCCATTCTTTTTCGTCATCGTTAGTTACCATTGCTGACATTGAACGGTCTTTATCTACGACCGTGCAAACCCAACAACCGAAACGGCTATCTCCGCAACTAGGCGTTGTGCTATCAACAACTAAAGGACATTCTCCGTCTGCCGAAGCTCCTTTATACATCGTTAGAAGTTCTTTATTGCTGAAGCCCCAAGCATTTGGGATCTGCATTAGAAACATCCAAACGTCATCATTTGACCAATCTTCAATTGGACTGTAAACGAGTGAATTAATTAAATTTGGTCTGACGTTCAATTTTTCACGAACTTGCTTTTGAGCCAGTTTTTCCATCGAACGAGCACGGTTAGCACTTTCAGCTTTGCGAGTTCCAAGAACAACAATAGCTTCGCCATTTTCTCGAACTACTCTTTTAATAAATTCATTTGAAGGTTTTATTTTTAATCTTTCAGTACACCACCGAAATTTTGATTTTGGTGCTGGATAACCTTTGCCTATCAAACTCACCCAAAACGTATCTGCCACATCAGGAATTAAACGATGCGCAAAAATCGGTAAATTATCTTCCTCCGCTTTAACTCTTATTTGCGTTAAAGACCTGTTGAACCATGCGGCAACGATAGGGTTTTCGACCAAGGTATCCGTTGAAATTACGTGAACAGGCTTTATCAATTTGTCTTTATCCAATCGAGATAGTGCCATCCAAACAAGCTGTAAAACTGCTGTTGAGTCTTTACCGCCGCTATAGCCAACGACCCACGGAATCTGATCTGATAAATAAATTGCAGTGATTTCTTCTATGAGATTTTCAACGACTATTTTGAACCCGAATTCTTTGAAAATTGATTTGTTTACTTTTGTGTTATCTGACATTATCACCTCGTAAAAATGCGTCTTCGATTCGCTGCTCCTCCGGCGTGAGATCTAATTCCAAATGTTTTTTGATCACATTGATTGTTAAGATAATATTCGATTCTGATTTTGAAATTCGCCCGCCAATCATCGCTCGTCCTTCCCAAAGTTTTGTGTTAGAGCGTGACCAATCAATATTTTTCAACTTTTTGAGCCGCTCTTTCCATTTTTTATCTCTCAATAAAACTTGTCCGATTTTCCCAAGTGCCTGAAGCGCAATGCCATGTGAGTGAATGTAACCGGTTCTGATGTCGCTCGCTGTAATTTTTCTTTCCTGCACCTGCTGCCACTCTGGAAAGTTTTTTGCTACCTCTGCCCAAAAAGGAATGGCAATTTTCGCTCTATCTTCTAAAGATGCTGGTTCTTGACCAATAAATAAGGCACTTGTTGCAGTGTATACTGCACTCAGTGTAAATAATTTTCGTGATCTCAAAGACAGAGTGCTTCGT
>JANLTD010000474.1:0-6942 GCA_031362765.1 Acidobacteriota bacterium
AAACGTTTAGGACAGCATTGCGCAGAGACCACTGAGAATATTCGCATCGGGAATCGCAATTTTGGTGCTAATCGTCGGAGGCATCGCCAAACATTCCTCCCGAACGCGCCTCACGAATCAATTTCAGAGTATCTTCGTCTGAACTGACCGGCATATTTTTACTGCGTTCCGAAACTTTTCGAAGTGCTTCCAACATTTCATGATTAGGTTTTTGGGAAACTTCATCTTCCAAAATGGTAACGCGCACCTTTCGACCGACAAAATCTTTGGCGTGTCGCGTGATTTCTTCCCAAGTGCCTTCTAAAACTTGTGTCGCCATAATGGGTTGATTTTAACATAAAAGGAAGAATTGGCGGAAATTTCTTTACTTTGTGATTGTTCCCGTCGTTTCGATTGTTGTCAGCATTTTATTCAACTCCTTTTGAAGATGATTTTACTACATTTCCGATAAATCTGAACCGATTACAGGTTGCCTGACAAATTGTTTTTCGTTCATAAATTAAATAGTTTTCGCAAACGATTTTCGATTTCCGTCTGCTGATTTTGTGATATTTCGCCGAGTTCGCGCTTGATAATTTGCTTGCTGACAGTCATCAAACGAGGAAGCCGAATAGTTGAAGAAACCTTCAATCCCGTCTGTGCAAAATCGGCTCCTTGCGAATCAATAACAAAATCGGTATCCGCCGGAGTTGCCGAAACTTTGCTTGTGATAAAAGCTAAAACAATATGACCTTAAGGTTTAATTTCATCAGTCAAACAAACGGCAGGACGCACTTTTTGACTTGAAAGGTCGTCAAATGGAAACGGAACTATCACCACTTTATTTTTCATCGCTCAAAATTTTTCCGTCTTCCAAAGTATAAATATCTTCATCTTCGTCATTAAGAAAATCGAAAACCTGATTGCCCGCAGCGGCTTTCATCCATTCTTTTTCGTTAATGTCCGTGTCTTCATCAAACAAAACAATTACCCGGACACGACTCGGCGCATTGCTCGGTAATTCTTCGTCCAATACTATTTGGTGACTCGCGTTGATTGTTCCCGTCGTTTCGATTGCTGTCAGCATTTTATTAAACTCCTTTTGAAGATGATTTTACTACATTTTTAATAAATCCGAGCAATTGTCGGTTTCTAATGTCAAACATAGAAGAGATTTTTAATCTTTGTTTGTTTTTAACTTAAAGCTTGTGATTAAAATAATTGCGACAATAAGAAAAGCTGCCAGCAAAACAGTTGTGCCAATCATTCCGAACAAACTAAAGAAGATTCTCTGAAAGAATACGCCCAGAAATCCACCTTGAAATCCAAATAGCGCGGCAATGCCCGAAGCAGATACAATAAAAATGAAATAACCCAAAATTTGCTTTAATAATATTCGTAAGCGAGTTGCGCGAAAAACTCGCCATGCCATTAAAATTATTAAAGCCGGCAAAAGATATGCCGACAGACCCACAATTGAAATTAAAAATTCGGCAAGATTTGCGCCGACCACACCAATCCAATTTTGAATCTTTTGTTATGAAACCGTATTGAAAGTCGGATCCATCGGATTATAGGAAACTAAAGCAAAAAAAAGTAATAACTGCCGAAGCTAATAGGACAGCAACAATAGCTTTGTTCAAACGAGAATAAATTTTGGAAGCAAATTGTTTTTCTTCAATAATTTGCGGTTTTATTTGCGGTTCAAAGATTATTTCTTCTTTTCTTTTAATAGCAGTTTCAATGGTTGGGGCTTCATAATTTTCTCGTTGAGTTAGAAAAAAAGACTTATTTTGGCAAAATTCTGTATAAATCTTCACGCATTTTGCCAGTTGTTCTATAAAAATTTTCGGGCGATTTGGTTAAAGTGTTGCTGATGATTTCTTTTATTTTGGACGGCACAAAATCAGGCAAAGGTTTAGGCTGACGCAGTATAATTGCGCCAATAAGTTGAGTTTGTTCTTTTTGTGGAAATGGTAGATTTCCCGTCAACATTCGATAAAGAATCACGCCAACTGACCAAATATCTGTTTGAATATTTCGTTTTCCATCGAAACATTCAGGAGCCATATATGCCCAAGTTCCGGCGATTGTCTCGCTTAAACTATCGGCTGAAATAATGCGGGAAATTCCAAAATCGGTGAGGCGCGGCGTTTTGCCGTCGAGCAAGATGTTAGCAGGTTTCAAATCGCGGTGAATGATTCCACTTTCGTGAAGATGCTCTAAACCTTCTAAAATTCCGATGGTCATTTCAACGGCTTCTTCAACCGAAATTTTGCCCTTTTCTTTTAACAAATCTTCAAGCGAACCGTCGGGCGCGTATTCGCTGATAATCGCAATTTGTCCGTTGAAGTTTCTCGCGCCGAGAAGTGGCATCACATTCGGATGTTTGCCGCAAAGCGTCCAGAGTCCGATTTCTTGTGTGATTGATTTCCAATCAACTTGATCTTTGTGCGGAAGTTTTATAGCGAAAGAATTTTCATCGGTTTCAGCCAGCCAAACTTCACCAAAACCGCCACGCCCGAGTTTTTCAACAAGCGTGTATTCGCCGATTTGTTGACCTTCTTGAAACATAAAATTTAACTCATCTTACGCGATTTCGCTTTTGTCGCCAAAGGCGACTAACAATATAGCGTGGGGAAAGCGAGTGAAACGAGCGCATCCCTACGAAAGTTTGAGCAAAAAAAATCGCTCGCTGAAAGTGAGCAACAATTAAACGCCGAAATGTTGCTCACTATCAGCGAGCAGACGATTTTTGTCATCAGCCATAGGGATTCATTCGCTTTCGCTCATTACTCCCTACGCTATATTGTTGGTCGCCTTTGGCGACAAGACAAGTTTGTACGTAAAGTAAGAATTTAAGCAGGTGAGCATAAGTTTTGCGACATTATGCTCTTCGTTTAGAGTCCACGCTTTAGCGTGTTTCCGACAGCGAAGCGCGGCGGAAATTCAAACTAAAGTTTGGACTCTGAACGAAGCAAAATACTTGATTAATTATGCTCACCTGCTTAACTTTGTTCTCGCGCCCAATTACGAACATTTTTGAGCCACGCGGAACGCTTCATTGTTTCGCTTTCGGCTAATAATCGGGTGAGCAGTTCATCGGTAACTGTTGGTAAGGCAAGGCTTTCATCGGATTCAACATAGGTTCTGCCGTCAAACAGATATATTTTGACTTCATCTTTCAGATAACGCCAAATTTCCCGGACTCTGAATTCGGCGTAAATCGGAAAACGATTGATCGAAGGGCTGAAAATATCAATTTCAATCACTAAATCCGGCGGAAACTGTTCGAGGTCAATTTTTTGTATGCCGAAAACTTTGTCGTAGCTTTGCAGATAAAAACAGCCGTCCGGCTCAACGCCTTTTTCCACGTCGTCTTTTTTGAATGTCGTAGAACGAATGCTGAGAGTTTCGATTTCGCGCTCTTCGGCAATCGTTTTGACAATATCTCCTAAAAATTCCGCTTTCTTCTCGTGTTTTTGTGAGCGTCTATAAATCTCCAGATTTCCTTTGTTGTAAGTGAAACGTGGTGCGCTCTGATCTTCATGGTCTTTTATCAATTGTTCATAGACTTTCCACGAAACGCCGCGCAAAACAACGTGTTCCTCGATCACGATCTGGGTTTTCGGTTCGGTTAAAACTGATTCCATACAAACTTCTTTTTGGCTTGATTTTACCACAACTTCAAAGATTTCAAATATTTCTTGAAACTCACTCTCAAATGGTTTTCGCTCAAACCTTAAACTACTTCTTTCGGAAATTTTTGTTGGACTTTATGATAAATATCGCGCAAAACAAGCCCGCAATCAATCGAATTTAATTTCACAACGTCTTCGGCGTTGCGAAACTCGAAATACGTCCAGACGTTTTTTTCTTTTCGCACATATTGTTCGACACGAAAAGGTTCTTGCGTTATCAAAACATATTCACGGAAACTTTCGATTGTTTGGTAATATTCAAATTTTCCGCCACGGTCGTAGGCTTCGGTTGATTTTGAAAGAACCTCGACAATCAGCATTGGATTGAGAAGCGTATCTTCCGTTTCGTCTTCAAATGTTTCATCGCCGCAAACTGCGACAACATCAGGATAGGTATATTTTCCGGTTGAGGTTATTTTGACGCGCATATCGCTTCCATAAACATTGCAATCACGTTCAAGAAGCTGATTATCAAGAAGGCGAATGATATTTACCGAAATTCGATTATGACGCTTATTGGCACGAGCCATTTCGTAAATTTCGCCGTTTGAGTATTCGTGGCGAATGTCGGAACTTCGTTCAAATTCCAAATATTCTTCGGGTGTGTAAAGTCGCGGTTTCTTTTTTGCTAATCCCATTTTGAAAATCCCTCTATAAATTCGACAAGCTGTTATTCACAGTTGAATTTTCATTGTAGCCAGTTGGACGAATTAGAGCAATTTGCCTATTATTTGCAGTATGAAAAAGACTTTGCGACAAATTTCGTGGGCGTTTGTTTGGACGCTTGTGCTGATCTCGTTTGTTTCGGCGCAGACGGGTTCGTTTGTTATTAAAAATGCGATGATTATTGACGGCAGCGGACGCTCCGGTTTTCGCGGCGATGTGCGCGTGGCGGGCGATAAAATCGTTAAGATCGGCAGCATCAAACCGAAAAAGAACGAAACCGTTTTGGACGCGAACGGTAAGATTCTTGCGCCCGGTTTTATTGATATTCATAATCATTCCGAAGAAGGCTTGCAGACGGAAGGAACGGCAACGAATCAGGTTTCGCAAGGGATCACGACGATTCTGGTCGGGCCCGACGGCGGTTCGCCTTTTCCTTTAAGCGATTATTTTGCCAAATTGCTAGGGAAAATTGCGCCCAATGTCGGAGCGTTTATCGGTCACGCGAGTTTACGCGAGCAGGTTATGAATAATGATTACAAACGTCAAACGACACCGGAAGAAATCGCCCAAATGCTAGTTCTGATGGAACAGGCGATGAAGGAAGGCGCATTCGGTTTGTCTTCGGGGTTGGAATACGACATCGGTTTTTCGGCTTCGACCGAGGAATTGATCGCGCTGGCGAAGGTTGCCGCAAAATATAAAGGAATTTATATGACGCATATGCGCGACGAGGAAGAAGGAATGCTCGATGCCTTGCGCGAAGCGATCCGCATCAGCAAGGAAGGAAAACTTCCCGTCCAGATCTCGCATATCAAAATGGGCAACCGTAATGTTTGGGGAAAATCTGCGGAAGCCATCGCGTTGATCGACGCGGAACGCCGGAAAGGTTTCGACATTACGGCGGACGCTTATCCTTACACGGCTTGGGCTTCGACGATTACGGTTTTGGTTCCAAGCCGCAAACACGACGACAAAGCAGAAGTCGAAAAAGCACTTTTCAACGTCGGCGGCGCGGATAAAGTTTTGGTCACTTCGTGCGCGGCGCGTCGCGATTACCAAGGCAAAACGCTCGAAGAAATCGCAAAATCGCAAAATGTTTCGCCGGTTGATGTTTATATTCAGATCGTCAAGGACGGCGGTGCCGGAATCGTCTGTAATTCGATGAACGAAGCAGATGTCAAAGCATTTTACACGCAACCTTGGACGATGGTTTCGAGCGACGGCGGAATCGGCAGCCGTCATCCGCGCGGCACGGGAACTTTTACAAAGGTTTTGGGTCGTTTTGTGCGCGAAAATAATTGGTTTTCTTCGGAAGAAGCCATCCGCAAAATGAGTTCTTTCCCCGCGCAAAGATTGGGTTTGAAAGATCGCGGGCTTATCAAAAAAGGAATGAAAGCGGACCTTGTTTTATTCGATAAGGACAAAGTAAAAGACCTTGCGACATTTACGCAGCCGCAGAATTTGTCGGAAGGTATCGAAATCGTTTTCGTCAACGGTGTGAAAGTTTGGGAAAACGGCAAAACGACGGGAAATTTGCCGGGCGCGATTTTGCGGAGAAAATAATTTGGTGATTCGCCTTGATTGTTCCCGTTGCTTCGATTGCGGTCAGCAAAATCAATTTCCTAGAATTTTATTTTTCTAATTTCAATAACTTATATTACGCAGAAGATTTGAATTTGCTGCTGTGCCGTCTGATGTGCGGAAAGGCTGGCCGTTCCGTTTGTGTTATCAAAGATGTCGAGGCTACGCCTCGCGCAAAGGTGAGGCGTAGCCTCAAGAAAGTTGAACTGAATCTCGGAGAGGCACAGCCTAGCGGGCAAAGCCCTTAAAAACAAGTTTGTGTAACTTCAGTCAATAAGTCCAAATATGTACTAAAAAAGATGCTTAAAGAAAATGTCCTTTTCTATAATTTTCGTAGAGTTTTATTTGGTATTATTCGCGCTGTTACGAATTGCCTTAAAAATAGCAAGCGCCAAAAGTGCAGGAATAACTGTTATTAGTCCGCCCTTGATACCAAGTCCAGCTATAATTAATGCACCGAAAATTGCAACACCAGTCGCGCCTGCAATAGCTAACCAAAGATTATCGTTTGAGCCGACCGAAACACTCTTCACTAAACTGAATAGTTCTTTTTCGTTATCTTTATTTTGCATAGATTAGTCCTCATCGCTTGCGTTTTTTCTTAGTTACAGGTTGGAGGTAGTATCAAAAGTTGTGGAAATGGAAAGAAGGTAAAAATAGCGTATCCTTGTTTTGATCAAAAAACATAACAGGCAAGCAGCCTGAAAAAGAGGATACGCTATGACACAAAAATACACTAAAAATAACGACAAAACAACTGATGTTTGCAACGACAATTTGTTCTTTGACAATGATTTTTATGAAACGGAAGCCAACCTGCCGCAGTTTAACTTGGAAAGGTTGGCAAGAAATGCTGCCCAACAGATGATTTAACACGCTTTGGAAATGGAAGTTTCCGAGTTTCTGACGCGCGGGAAATATGCCAAAGCGGCAGCTGAAGATTTTCGCGGTTATCGAGGGCGGGCATCATCAAAAGAGGACGATTTCAACCTCGTTTGGTAGTTTAGAAGTAAAA
>JANLTD010000550.1:0-7959 GCA_031362765.1 Acidobacteriota bacterium
AGGCGCGGTCGAAAAAGGTGTCGAAGTAAAATTATCTTATCCGTAGAGACTTTTTACCGCAGAGACGCAGAGACGCAGAGATTTTTAAGGTTGTTTTTGTAGAGTTTTAATTCTCTGCGTCTCTGCGTCTCTGCGGTTCAAATTTTTCGTATGAAACAAAAACTCGGCATTTTAGATTGGGGCATCGGCGGCGTCAGCGTTTTTAAGCTCGTTAAGGAAAGACTCGGCGATGTCGCGATCGTCTATTTTTCCGACACCGGTGCTGTACCTTACGGAAAAATGTCGCGCGCCGCGCTCATCGCCCGATTAAATGCGGTCATTGATCTCTTAAAATCAAAAGGCGTCACGCATCTCGTCATCGGCTGCAACGCGGCAAGCACGGCGATTCCATTTTTGAATCGCGACGACATAAAGATCGAAGGCGTGATCGAGAGCGCGGTCGAAATGACCGCCAAGCTCACACCCGCAAAACTTGCGGTCATCGGCGGCCGGCGCACCATTTTATCGGGAATATACCGGCGAAAATTTACCGAAAAAGGAATCAGACTTTCGCAGCGCATCGCCCAACCGCTATCGGGTTTGATCGAAAGCGGCGACGTTTCGTCCAACAAACTCCGTCTTGAAACCCGTAAGATCCTTGCGCCGATCAGAAGTTCCTCGCACATCCTGCTTGCCTGCACACATTACCCGGCGATAACCGCCGTCCTAAAAGATTTCGTCTCCGCCGAAACGGTTTTTCTAAATCCGGCGGGCGCGTTGGTTGACAAAATAGCTGATTGGGATCTATCAACGGGCGGCGCCGACATCTTTTATACAACCGGCGACCCAAACACGATGAAAACCGCCGCGCTCAATGCGTTTGGCGTAAAAATTCAAAATGCCGAAAAAATAGGGATATGAAAAAGAAGAGTTTTTACCGACTTTTCGGTATCGGTAAAAGTCCCGCTCCATCGAATTTCGCGATTCGACGCGAAGCATCGATTATGTCTGACGAAGACAGCGGCGGAACGCTGACCGATCGCAGTTTCCGGTCGCCAAACCGAACCCCCAACCGGAAACGTCACTGGTATATTGCGGCGATTGCCCGACAATGCCGTCGTTGGAACTGCTCTTAAAGGTTTATTTTAATGTAAAATAAAACGAAATGACTCAATCCTATAAACAAGATCCGGTTGTCTTAAAGCATTACGACACCATCATTATCGGCTCCGGGATGGGAAGCCTCGCGACCGGGGCGATTTTGGCGAAGCAAGGGAAAAAAGTTCTTATTCTCGAACGCCATTACACGGCGGGCGGTTTTACGCATATTTTCAAGCGAAAGGGTTACGAATGGGACGTCGGCATCCATTATATCGGCGAAGTTCAGCGGCCGAATTCGGTCGTTAAAAAACTATTTGATTACATCTCGGATTCCAACATTAAATGGGCGGATATGGGCGAAGTTTACGACAAGATCGTGATCGGCGAAAAGTCTTACGATTTTGTCAAAGGCGTGCAAAATTTCAAAGATAAACTCGCCCAATATTTCCCGACCGAAAAAGAAGCGATAAATGAATACGTTCGGCTTGTTTTTGCCGCGACGAATGCCGCGCAGAAATTCTATATGGATAAAGCATTGCCGCCGCTGCTGAGCTGGCTGATCGGCGGTTCAATGCGCAGGACGTACCAAAAATACTCGGATAAAACGACTTACGAAGTCCTCAGATCTTTGACCGATAACGAAGAATTGATCAAAGTTTTAGCGGCTCAATACGGCGATTACGGCGTGACGCCGAAGAAGAGCAGCTTTGCGATGCACGCGTCGGTCGTACGGCATTATTTCGGCGGCGGCAGCTTTCCGGTCGGCGGTTCGTCGCAGATCGTCAAAAGCATTGACCCGCTAATTGAAGCCGCCGGCGGGACAATTCTCGTCAGAGCCGAAGTCAAAGAAGTGCGGATCGAAAATAATAAAGCGACCGGCGTCGTGATGGCCGACGGCAAGATTTTCACCGCCGAAAATATCGTCAGCGGTGCGGGCATGATGACGACCTATCAAAAACTTCTGCCCGCCAGAACCGTCGCAAAACATCAATTGGACGAACAACTGCAAAAGGTCGAGCGATCGGTTGCGCACGCCTGTCTGTACATCGGTCTGAAGGGAACGCCCGCCGAGCTTAATCTTCCGAAAACGAATTATTGGGTTTATCCGGCCGACAAAGATCACGATGCTTGTGTCGAACGCTATCTCGAAAATATCGACGAACCGTTTCCGGTCGTTTATATTTCGTTTCCGTCGGCAAAAGATCCTGATTTTTCCGCCCGCTATCCTGACCGCAGTACGATTGACATTATTACGCTTGTCCCTTACGAGATTTTTGCCCCGTGGGAAGGCAGCCGCTGGATGAAACGCGGCGATGATTACAAAGAACTGAAAGAAAAGATTGCCCAGCGTCTGCTTGCCGAACTCTACAAACAACAGCCGCAATTGGAAGGCTGCGTCGAGTATTACGAACTCTCGACACCGCTCACCACGCAGCATTTTGTCAATTACGAAAGAGGCGAAATTTACGGTTTGGATCATACGCCAAGCCGTTTCCGTCAGAAATTCCTCAAACCGCGAACGCCGATACGGAACTTTTACCTGACCGGCCAGGACATCGTCACCTGCGGAGTCGCGGCGGCTCTCTTTTCGGGGGTCTTGACCGCAACCGCAATGACGGGCGAAAATGTTTTGAAAAAGGTGATGAAAGGCGCGAGATGACGCTCGAAGTTTTGAAAAAATGTTCGGGTAAATTTGGCTTTCGAATCGCTGGTAACAATCGAAAAATAGACATGATCATCAGCCGGGCGCCTGACGATGGTTGAGCGACGCTTCCAGACTCCGGTGCGGAAAATATCGACCATTATCTGTCTGGTTCACCCGGGAGAAAATGACTAAAAGTAGAGTTTTTGCCGGTACTCTCTATTGGGTTGCCGGATTGAACGTCAAGGATTCATGACATTTCCGTGCCGTTGACATTTGAGAACTTGTCGGCGAAATCATTATTGTCAACACCGAGACTTTTTTCATCAAAGTCCTGAATTATTTTACCCAATCCGGCTCAAATACCGGAAAATATGCGGTTGATGCTGCTCGGACAATGATCAAGGATGACGAAATTGAATACATTTCACATTCGCCTGAGACTTCTCTTCCCGACGACGTAATCGATAAACCGCCGCTTGAAATTATGAACGCGGTCAAGAGGGTTTTTGACCCGAAAGGAATTTTTGAATTCCGCGGGAATGTTTGTGTGGAACTCCGGGCAAAAACGCGACCCTCAGAAGCCGCGCTTAAAAGGCTATTTTTGCTTCGTCATCTTGTACGAAAAGCCTTGATCATTTTCACCAAGCACTTCGACAAACAAAGTGCTCTCATTGAGCCTGGTGTATTGTATTTTTTTCGGAAAATCATGGGTCGGATTTTCAAACGAGACTTTATCTTTGGAAATTTGATTCAATACGAATTCAATCGTTTGACCCTCATTTTGATCAACTACCTGCGCCTGATAGGTCACTTTCTTATCGACGACTTTGATCAACAAATTCTCTGTAATGATTTCTTTTTCAGCTCGTAGCTTAAAAGCTTTCCCCGCAAGCGAACAATCCGCGTTTATCTTCCATGATTCATAATTTTCTTTGTTTTCGATTTTCCACTTACCTTCCAGAAAATGCAGGTTTTTTAGGCTTTGCTCAATAAAATTCTTCACATTTGGATTGGAACTTCCGACAAAACATTTTCCATTTTCCCGTGCATTCGGCGAATTTTCTACGACTTGAGAAAAGATATTCGCAACGGCCGAAAAAACGATCAAGGCGGCCGCGAATCCGATAGATTTGATATTTTTCATATTATTTTACGATCGAATTAATTCATCGAATGCAGTGCCATTTTGTTCCCTTCCGTGTCAATAAACATCGCAAAATAGCCCATTTCCTCACTAATTTGTGTTTTCGGGACGATGACATTGCCGCCGCATTGTTCCACTTTATCCAAAACCCCTTGAAGATCTTCGCCGCCATTCAGATAAACGGTTACGCCATCGCTTGACGGTCGATAATCTTCACCGTGGACAATTGCTCCTGACACATTTTCGCCGTCCGAGGGAAACATTCCCATTTTTGTTCCAAACATATCCATTTCCTGAATTTCGACCGCAAGAATCCCTTTGTAAAACCCGACCGCTCTGGCAAAATCACTTGCCGGAATTTCAAACCAATTAATCATATTTTCCATACCAATTTTCTCCGATTTATTTTTTCTAACACGGCATTATTGCACCACATAGAATTTTAAAAATTGTAAAATTGCGACAAACTATTCGGTATCCAAAAATAACATCGACATTTTGAGATTATTTGCGTAAAACTGCTTCGGGCTCATTCCCGTAAACTCTTTGAAGTCTTTGATAAAATGCGCTTGATCGTAATAATTTCCTTCGTAGGCTACTGCTGTAAGGCTTGTAAATTGGCTGTTTGCGATCATTCTGAGCGTCGCTTGCAAGCGGATTATTTTTGACAGTTGTTTTGGACTGAGTCCAATTACCGCCGAGAATTTTCGTTCCAATTGGCGGCGGTTTATTTTCAATTGGTCAGACAATTCATCAACCGATAACTGTCCGTTCAATTCGAAAATAAGAGCCACGCTTTCTTTGGCAAGATGGTCGATCGAATTTTGATCAGCCAATTTTCCGAGCAAAAAGCGTTCAATTATTTGGATTCTTTCGACCACGGTTTTAGCTGATAACATCTCCTTTTCGAGGCGAATTCCCTCATCGCCAAACAATTCTTCGAGCGGAACGGGTTTATTTTCCATTTCGTTGATCGGAATAGTCGCAAACGGAATATATCCGCCCGGATGAAAGCGAACTGCAAAGATCGCTGTCTCGCCGGTCGCTTCAATTTCTAAAGGCTCTGTGATTTGCCCGAAAACAAGGCATTTAGGTTGGATAAAATAGCTGCCGTCGCGCCGATATTGGCGATATGGATCGCCGTATTCAAAGATCATTTCCAGACAGCCATCGGGCACAATTCTCTGCTTTTCGGGTGTTTCTTGTTTTGGAAGATCAAGTGTCCAATAGATCTTAATAAATGCCGCAAGGTCATTATTTGGTTGGTAAGTTTTGTAACTCATGAAGTATTAAATACAATACGATTTTTCAATTCAATAAACAAAACCGCCAATCGCAAAGAACTTCGACCGTCCGGTTCTTGCAAAGTCACGATCAAAGGAATTGATTTTTGCGGAAGTTTGAGAATTTGCCCGCGGAAGGCGCGGAAAGTAAAACCCAAATCTAAATATTTTTCCTTTTCCCCCGGGTTTTCCGCGTCTTTCACGGGCACACCGATCTTTCTTCCGACATTCAAACTGCCGTGACTGCGACCGCGAGGACGCGTGCCCCGCGGCTTAAAGACATTTTTGGTTCTACCGGGAATTTAGTGGTTCAATCAATGCCGGTTGGGTAAAGACAAAATGACCATCCCAGCACCTTGATAAATCGCATTTTTCTAATCGTGCAATGGATTTATTTACATTGCTAAATGATTGATGATTAAATGGTTGGGCGGACAAGGAAAAAATCATGAATCCATTTCAAATTATTTCCCATTATCCACTGATTTTTTAATTATTGTTTGATTTGACGATCTGCCACTAAATTCCCGGTAGAACCGAAAAAAAGATAAGAAATAGGACGCGGATTTGCTCGGATATTATCAAAAGAAATCCGCGCCAATCCGCTTAATCAGTGTTCATCCGCGTCCCATTTCTTAGTTTTAAAACGGCTTCTAAAGGAAAAATCGTAATGCGTCAGTAAAGAGTTACAGAAAGATTTTCTGCCTGCGCGCACACTCGAAAAAAACGAAAAAAGAATTTATTTGGCCTATTTTCGTATTTTTCGTGTGTTTCGTAGGCAAACCAAACTCTTTACTGACGCATTACGAAAAATCCTATAAACTACAGATTATCATTCTACCGCTTGTCTTTCCAAGATCTTCAATTGAGCGCGCCAGTTTTCCGCCAGATTGAACCGATGGATCTCGATCTCGGCGGAAACTGTCTTTGCCAAAAACCTAAAATCGCGGTGAAACGAAAGCGTCGGCGCAACCAGATAGCAAATCGTCGGCGCGTTGCTAATTTCCAAATCGCCAAACAGACGCGCTTTTTGCAGATTTCCGGCTCGTCTTTGCAGTTCGATCTTGCGCCAGTAATCGGCCGATTGGAAAACCATTTCGCGGTCCGCGGCAACTTTTAGTTCGATGCTCACGAGCCGGCCGTCTTTGCGCAGGGCAAGCAGATCAATTTTGTCGCGATCGGCACGAAATTGATGATACAGCGGCGAAAGAAAAAGATTCGCGTCCAAAAGTTTGATGTTCTTTCTCAAGATCGCTTCAAGCCACGCTTCGGGCGCAATCTGATAAAACGCGTGCCGCCGGTTCGGTGAATCATAGCGGCGATAATTTTTGAGATCTTCGATCAATTCAACAACTTCATCAAGATTGCTTTCTGACAAGATCTGCCCGGATCTTTCGACACCGAACCAAACCTTTTCCTGTTCGAAAACGCGGCGTACGCGTGCAAACGGCAAGCCGTTAAAGCGTAAGGATTCGCCGTGTTTGCCGCATATCACGTCAATTTCGGCGGGCGCGAATTCGATGATCTTCTGCGCCGTTTCACTCGTTCGCGCCGTTTCGGCGAGTTTAATTTCGCTCGCTTTCTTGCGCCACAGATCCGCGATCTGCAAGCGTGGCAGATCCTTCACGGTTTCTTCGCTTTGCGCCTTCGCGACTTGACGGGAAATTTCTTTGATCAAAATTCGCGCTTTCCAATTTTCCCGCAAAAGTGCGTGAAGTTTCTGCAGCTTTCCCGCCTGTTTTTTTTCGCCCGCGATCCAAACGGTTTCAATCGGATGTTTCTTGCGGTTTTGCAATCTGACCAACCATAAACAAGCCGTTGAAAGAAGAAATTCGGGCGTTAGATTTTCGGTTACATCGGCTAAAACGGCCGTCCGTTTGCCGTTCGGGTCCTCAAAAATGATTTGTGCGAAACGCCCGTTTTCCTTGTTTAGTTCGACGCGGATGAGTCTTCTTTTTGGGGACGATTCTTTGATGATCGAGGCGATCTTGTTGGCTTTTTCAAACCGCGCAAGTTCGATCGAATCGCTCAGTTCCCTTGCCAAAATACGCGGTACGAGTCTGATCTTTTCGCGCGCCTTTTCAAAATTGCGCGTCAAATTGAGTAAGATCTCGGCACCCTTTGTTTTAAGATCCGCAATCCGCCATATTTGAAAACCCTGTTCATCGAGAAATGCGAAAAGCAATTTGTTGCGCTCAAAAGTAATTTCGATCTCTGTATTTTGAAGCGAAAAACTCTTGCCTGACGTGTGAATGATGAGCCATTCGTGATGCGCGTCAAGCAGGCTTTCGAGTTCGATCTTGAGGTTTTCGGCATTTTTCATTTTATGAGGAAAACTAAATTTTGCCTTTTACTTTTTACTTTCAGCTTCAACCTGCCAGTGATATTTTTCCGTAAAAAATTCGATCATACTTTTTGACCAAGCCGTGTAGCCTTTCTCTGACGGGTGAAGTCCGTCCGCGAAAAAATCGGCGGGAACCGATGAAGGCTGATGAAAATAAAGAACGTTTTTCATTTCGGCGGTAAATTCCCGCGCATTTGCGTCGTGCAAGGCGGAAAGATGTCCGAGAATGAATTTTATCGGATTTGGCAAAACGGGTGAAAGACGGATAGCGGGCGCGTTGGTGATAAAAAAGGTCGCGTCTGCGTTTTTTTCCCGTAAAATTGCCACAAGTTTTCGCATATCGCGCCGAAAGGTGCGCGGACTGCGAAGTTTCAAAACTTCGTTTCCGCAGAGCGCGAGCAGAACATAATCAAATTTTTCGTCCGGAATTTGCGGGACGAGATCGCGAATCGTTTCCTTGACG
>JANLTD010000499.1:0-4056 GCA_031362765.1 Acidobacteriota bacterium
ATTTCTGGCGCGAGGAAATGGCAAAATTGCTGACAATTGTCCTCGAATGCGGGCTCACGGAAGAATTGAAATGGCGGGTTCCCGTTTACACCTCGGAGAACAATAATATCGTCATCATCAGCGCGTTTAACGAAAACTGCGTGCTGAGTTTTTTGAAAGGCGCGCTGCTCAAAGACCCGCAAGGTATTTTGGAAAAACCGGGCGAAAATACACAGGCGGCACGCGTTGTTCGGTTTACCGATCTGCCGAAGATCGTCGAACTCGAAACGGTTTTGAAAGATTATATTCGCGAAGCCGTTGAGATCGAAAGATCGGGCGAAAAAGTAAAGCTTAAAGATATTTCAGAACACCAAATTCCCGAAGAGCTGCAAAATAGATTTGACCGCGATGCCGCTTTCAAAACGGCATTTCAAGCATTAACGCCCGGAAGACAAAGAGGTTATTACATTCATTTTTCACAGCCGAAACAATCGAAAACACGCGCTGAACGAATCGAAAAATGTGTTCCGAAAATTTTCAACGGGAAGGGCTTTCATGACTAATGACAATAGACGAACTTTTAAGCGACAAATCAAAGAAGGCAAAAGAAAAGGTTGAAACAATCAGCAAATGGTTGTTGGACGCTTCATTACCGACCGATGAACTTCTCGCTATCGCGGGAGAATTAAAAGATTCAGAAAAAGCTACCTGCATTGAAGCGATGGAATTTGCGACAAAACAAAACCCGAAAATTGCCGACGAAGATGTATTTTCTTTCGTCACACGATCGCTGACTGAAAAAGCGCCAAGAGTAAAATGGGAGAGTGCAAAAGCAATCGGAAACATTGCCCACCTATTTCCCGAAAAACTTGATAGGGCAATAAACAACTTGCTGATGAATTCTGAAAACAACGGCACCGTTGTTCGTTGGGCGACAGCCTTTGCACTTGGCGAAATATTAAAATTAAAAACAAAACACAATCAAGATTTACTGCCCAAAATTGAAGCGTTGTGCGGCAAAGAAACGGAAAACGGCGTTATGAAAAAATATCTTGATGCCGTAAACAAAACGAAAAAAATGAAATAGGGTAACAATAAACATGAAACGGGAATATAGAAAAAGGATGAAAAAAGTTGCGATTCTTTTGGGCACAAAAACTCTCGCGATTATCATTCTTGCCGTTACCAAATTGTTTATTGTTCCGCAGAAAAGGAGACCTTTAGCGTATGGCAACTGACAAAAATTTTCTAAACTTCGTTCTCGACCAAATAGAAAATGCGGGAGAAATTACCGCCAAGGCAATGTTTGGCGAATATTGTGTTTATTCGGACGGAAAGCTGTTTGCCTTGCTGGCGGACAACCGGTTGCTGATAAAACCGACGACCGCCGGCAGAGCGTTTATCAATGATGTCGTCGAAGCACCGCCGTATCCGGGTGCGAAACCGTGCTTCTTGATCGAAAATCTGGACGACCGCGATTGGCTCGGCGAATTGGTGAGAATCACTGTTAAGGAATTGCCGGAGCCGAAACCGAAAAAGAAGAAGGTGACGAATTAATTTGAATGATATGAAAAAAATTAACTCAACATTTTTCGCCTCGCAGCTCTATCTTAAAAGCGGCGTGAAAGATGTCGATTTTTACATTAAAGCGTTTGGAGCAATTGAATTGCGGCGATTTTCAAATGATGATGAAAGCATCCACGTATCCGAACTTTCGATTGATGGAGGGATATGCGGAATCAGGGGTTGGCGAGAATTGCGGTTTTAAGCCTTAGAAATTTTCCAGCGTAATCGAAAAATAGAAATGGAAAACACCGGCATAATCATCTACCAAACAGAAGACGGGAATACGAAAATTGAAACCCGTTTGGAGGATGAAACGGTTTGGCTCGCGCAAGCTCAACTGTGTGGACTTTTTCAAAAATCTAAAGCAACAATTAGTGAACACGTCAAAAATATCTTTGAAGAAGGCGAATTGGATGCAAATTCAGTTGTTCGGAATTTCCGAACAACTGCCGTTGACGGCAAAAAATACAACGTCACGTATTACAATCTCGATGTCATAATTTCAGTCGGCTACCGCGTAAAAAGCCACCAAGGAACAAAGTTTCGCCAATGGGCGACGGCACGGCTTCGGGAATACATTGTAAAAGGGTTTACAATGAACGACGATTTACTGAAAGAAGCGGGCGGCGGTAATTATTTTGAAGAATTACTGGCACGTATCCGTGATATACGTTCCTCGGAAAAAGTGTTTTGGCGAAAGATATTGGATATCTACGCGACCAGTATTGACTTCGACCCGAAATCAGAAATGTCCGTTCAATTTTTTCAAACCGTTCAAAATAAAATGCACTGGGCGGCACACGGACATACAGCCGCCGAAATCATTTATCATAGAATAGACGCTGAAAAGCCAAATCTTGGGTTAACCCATATCAAGGGAAGCAAGCCAACAAAACAGGAGACCGAAATAGCCAAAAACTATTTGAATGAAGATGAACTGAATGTGTTGAACCGAATGGTAACTGCCTATTTAGAATTAGCCGAACTGCAGGCGCTAAACCGCAAGCCGATCTATATGAAAGATTGGATTGAACGCCTTGACGATTTTGTAAAAATGACAGGAAATGATATTTTGCAAAATGCGGGAACAATCAGCCACACACAAGCAATACGAAAAGCGAATGCCGAGTATGCAAAATTCAAAGAAGAAACCAGGAACGAGCTATCCGAAGCCGAGAAACACTTTGTAAAACTGATCGAAACAACCGCAAAAAAACTGGATCCAAAAAAGGATAGTAAATGAAAAATCTAATCGAAAACAAAAACTACGCCGCCATCAAACAAGCCCTTTCGCAGAATCCGAATCTTGCGAATGAAGGAATTCCGTTCGATGATATGAATCCAACCAAGGCTCACCCGCTTCATCGGCTTTGTGATGCTGTATTTGCGAAAAAAATTACGGACGATGAAGCGGTGGAAATCGCGAAGATATTTGTCGAATTCGGGGCGAATATTGAGGGCGGCGAGTTGGTCGAAAAACAGGATACACCGCTGATCGCTGCAGCGAGTTTGGGTGCGGACGGGGTCGCGTGTTTTTACGTTGACCAAAGTGCGGCAATTGGTCACGCCGGAACTCACGGCGGAACCGCGCTGCATTGGGCGGCGTGGTGCGGCCGACCGAAAGTGGTCGAAAAGCTGATCGGAGCCGGCGCCGAAATCAACAGAATATGTATCGATCATCAGGCAACACCGCTGTTCTGGGCGATCCACGGATTTAAGTTTGGCAACGTCGAGAACGTCAAAGATTACGCCGAATGCGTGAAACTTTTGATCGAAGCTGGTGCGGACAAAACTATTCCCAATCGTGAGGGCAAAACGGTTTTTGATTTGCTCAGCGATAATGATTCGGAAATACGGGAGTATCTGAGCTGATTGACCTGAAAAAGAGCAGCCTAAAAGAGGAAAACATATGACACTGCCAAATCTCCCGACCCCGATTCTCGGCGAAGTTTCCGCAATTACGATCACGACGCCCGATCTCGAAACGTCGTTTGGGTTTTACAGCAAACTCGGGTTTTCTGAGGTTATGCGGATGGATTTTCCGTTTCCGTGGATCCAGATCTCCGATGGCGGATTGCTGATGATGCTCCGCAAAGACGACACGCCTTACATCGCTCTGACGTATTACGTCAGGGATATCGAAAAAAGCGTCGCGTTGATCGAAGATGCCGGTTTGACGTTTACCGAAAGGCCGAAGGAAGCTGATTTCCTAAAAAAATATCTGTTGAAAACTCCCGAAGGTTTTAACGTCAGTCTGATAAATATTGTCGAAGGATTTGCGCAGCCCGCCGGTCCGACGATGCTGACGATGCCGCAGCAGGATTACTTCAATCCCGAAAAATACGTCAATAAAACGTGCGGAATGTTCGGCGAATTTGCCTTTCCGGTCAAAGATCTGGACGAATCGATCGATTTTTGGGGCAAACTCGGTTTTAAGACTCTTTCAAAAATGTCGCACAAATATCCGTGGGCAATTGTCTCTGACGGGCTTGCGATCGTCGGGCTTCATCA
>JANLTD010000506.1:0-3318 GCA_031362765.1 Acidobacteriota bacterium
TGCCGAATCCGGCGGTCAAAGGCAATTTCGGTAAACCTGAATATGCAGAAGTCAGTTTGCAGGCGGCTCGCGAGGCGATGACTTTGTTAAAGAACGACGGCAACATTTTGCCGCTTTCAAAAAACAAAAAAATTCTCGTAACAGGGCCGGCGGCGGATTCTTTGATCGCTTTGAACAGCGGTTGGACGTGGACCTGGCAGGGTTCCGAACCGGCGCTTTACCCGACCGGTAAACTAACGATTCAACAAGCTATCGAAGCAAAGATCGGCAAAAATAATTTCAATTTTGTGCAGGGAACACGCTTTGTTCAACAGCCGAATTCGTCGCGTGTTTCATCGCCGACGATGACCGATGAAGAGGTCAATGTCAAAAAAGCGGTTGACGAAGCGAAAGATTCTGACGTCGTTGTTTTGTGTTTAGGCGAAGGCACTTATACCGAAACGCCCGGAAATATCACCGATCTGACGCTCTCTGAAACTCAGCTCAGATTTGCCGAAGCGATCATTGCAACGGGCAAACCGGTTGTTCTTGTTTTGGCCGAAGGCCGTCCGCGTCTGATCAGTCGGATTGCCGACAAGGTTTCGGCGATTCTGATGGCTTATTACCCGGGCAACGAAGGCGGCCGCGCGGTTGCCGATGTTTTGTTTGGCGATTACAACCCGAACGGGAAATTGCCGTTCACCTATCCGCGTTCGACGAACAATTATCTGACTTACGACCATAAACTTTTTGAAGTTGAGGAGACGGCTTTTGGTAATGTCGCGACCAGTCCGCAATTTGATTTCGGTACGGGGTTGAGTTACACGAATTATGCTTACAGCGATTTGCGCCTTTCATCAAAATCAATTTCGATCAACGGTGAAATTACTGTATCGGTGAAAGTTACGAACACGGGCGCGCGAGCCGGAAAGGAAACGGCGATTCTCTACTTGCGCGACGAGGTTGCAAGTCTTGCGCCGGCCGGAAAGCGCGTCAAACGATTTGCGAAAATTTATCTCGACGCAGGGCAAACCAAAACTTTGACGTTCAAACTGAATCGCGAAGACTTTTCGTTCATCGGAATGAACAACAAACCAGTCGTTGAAGCGGGCGATTTCACCGTGATGATCGGTGGTTTGAGCGATAAATTCACGCTGAACTAATTGTTCAAAACCCACGACGCGGCTTTGTGCGGTAGTTTTATTCGGCGGCAAACATTAAAATAGAGAATACTAGTTCAATCTAATCTGATGGAGAAAACAATTCTTTTTTTGCTGATATTACTTTTCAGCTCTGACCTTGATCTGGCGCAAACTGTTGCCCAACAGCGCGCTGACCGAATGGGTTTGGGAATGAATCTTTCGTATCTCGACAATTGGTGGCTTGGCAAAAAGGAGAAAAATTACGGCGACTTTGCCAAACCGGAAGATGCAGCGAAACGCAAAAAAATGTTTGCGGATATTGGACGCGCCGGATTTAAGACCGTTCGCATCCCGATCTGTTTCGGAGCGTGGGCTGATTTTACGTCGCCCTTTGATTGGAATAATAAGCAGGGGCTTGAAACTGCGGATTCGTTTGTGAGATGGGCAACCGAGAACAAATTGAATGTGATAATCGACCTGCATCACACGGAATTTGACGGTTCGATTCCGAATGCCGCAACGACCGAACGAATTGTGGCTTTATGGAAACGAATCGCGGAACGGTATCGCGACACGGATTCAGGCAGAGTCTTTTTTGAAATCCGCAACGAGCCGCACGACATCAAGGCGGCAGATTGGCGGGCGCAAGCCGAAGAAATAATCAAAGCGATTCGTCAAATCGCGCCGAAACACACATTGATTGTCGGTTTTCACGATTGGAATTCCCGCGCAGCGTTAATTGAGTCCAAACCGTTTGAAGACAAAAACATCATTTACACTTTTCATTATTACGATCCGTTTGTTTTCACGCATCAAGGCGCAACCTGGGCGGGCGAAGGTTTACCCGACGTCAAAAATGTACCGTTCCCGTGGGCAAGGGATGCGAAGATCCCGGTTCCGCCGAGCGCGAAAGGAAAATGGGTCGAAGGTTTGATAAATAATTACAAAGACGATTCTCGTGGCGATAAAATGTTCGCTGATTTGAAAGCGGCAAAAGATTGGTCGGATAAAAATAGAGTGCCGATATTTTTGGGCGAATTCGGTTCATTCAGCAGCTTTGCTGCGCCGGAAGATCGTTGCCGCCACGCTGAAACGATTTATTCCGCGCTCGGAAAGTTGAAAATTCCAAACGCCTGGTGGGAGTGGGACGGCGGTTTTAATATGTTCAAATCGGGCACGACCGCTATTTCCGATTGTATGCGGAAAGCGATTGATTCTTATAACAGGCAAAAATAGGCAGAATTAGGCAGAAGCCCACGCGTAAGCACGGGCGCAAGGTTTCATTATGAGCAAGTTGATAGTTATTTTCATACTGATGTCATCGGCAGTTTTTACAATTTCAGCGCAGGATCTACAAACGGCGCGGCGTAATCTGATGCCTGTTCCGGCAAATGTTGGCTGGAAAAACGGCAAAATGCCGCTCACGAAAAATTTCAGTGTTGCCGTTTCGGGCAAAACCGACGAGCGTTTAAGATCCTGTATTTTCCGCGTGATGCGCCGTCTTGAAGGCCGCACCGTGCTGGAATTTTCGCGCGATCCGGCGCGCGATCCGGCAAATGCCGCGCTTTTGATCGAAACCGGTTCAACCGGAAATGCGATTCCGAAACTTGGCGATGACGAATCTTATAATCTCGAAATCAATGAAACCGGCGCGAAACTGACTGCTCCGACGACCGTTGGCGCGATGCGCGGACTTGAAACTTTTTTGCAGCTTTTAGAAGGCGATAAGGACGGATTTTATTTTCCGGCAGTTTCGATCTCCGACAAACCGCGGTTTCCGTGGCGCGGTCTGATGATTGATTCAGCCCGGCATTTTCAGCCGCTCGAAGTAATAAAGCGAAATTTGGATGCAATGGCGGCAGTCAAATTGAATGTTATGCACTGGCATTTGACCGAAGATCAAGGCTTTCGTGTCGAAACCAAAAAATTTCCCGAACTACATCTGATGGGGTCGGACGGCGATTTTTACACACAAACCGAGATCCGCGAGATTATCAAATATGCGGCTGACCGCGGAATTCGCGTGATGCCCGAATTCGATATGCCCGGCCATGCGACCGCGTGGCTTGTCAGTCATCCTGAGATCGGCAGCGCACCCGGACCCTATAGAATTGAGCGACAACCCGGAATCTTCGATCCGACGCTCGATCCGACCAACGAAAAAACCTACAAACTCCTCGAAGTCTTTTTTGCCGAA
>JANLTD010000557.1:0-2004 GCA_031362765.1 Acidobacteriota bacterium
GGCGATTGCGCGACGAGTACGGAGCAGAAGTAACACGCAAACTTTTGCCGATAAAGCATTGAGGAGATTCCGACGCGATTTTGATAAGAGATTTATCGTCATTGATTTGACTCCGAAAATTATTGAAGAGGGAATTTCGCTTGCCGGGAAACATTCTTTGCGGGGTTATGATACTGCCCAACTCGCAGTCGGTTTGAGCGTCAGAAATCGTTTGGTGAAAAGCGGAATACAAAACTTTACATTTATTTCAGCAGATAAGGATTTGAATTCAGCCGCTGTTGCCGAAGGCTTGACGGTTGATGATCCGAATAATCACTAGAATTTTATGAATTTTGAGCCAAACGAACGCGGTTACTGGGGCGAATTCGGTGGGCGGTTTGTTCCCGAAACGCTGATGTCTCCATTGGAAGAATTGACTGATGCCTATTTTGCCGTCCGCGATGATCCGGGTTTTCAGGCGGAATTTCTGCAATTATTGAAAGACTTTTCCGGCCGTCCGACACCGCTTTTTCACTCCAAAAGATTGTCCGAACAGCTTGGCGGCGCGCAAATTTATCTCAAGCGCGAAGATTTGGGGCATACCGGCTCGCATAAGATCAATAATGCGATCGGTCAGGTTTTGCTGGCGCGGCGAATGGGCAAGAAACGAATCATTGCCGAAACCGGCGCGGGACAGCACGGCGTCGCGACGGCGACCGTGTGCGCGCTTTTCGGGCTCGAATGCGTCGTTTATATGGGCACGGAAGATATGCGGCGGCAAGAACTGAATGTCTTTCGGATGCAGCTTCTCGGCGCGGAAGTGCGCGCCGTTGATTCGGGTTCGCGGACATTAAAAGACGCGATCAATGAGGCCCTGCGCGATTGGGTGACGAATGTCGATTCGACCTATTATCTTTTGGGAAGCGCACTCGGACCGCATCCGTATCCACTAATGGTACGCGATTTTCAAAGCGTGATCGGTCGCGAAGCGCGTGAACAGATCCTCGAACAAACGGGAAGTTTGCCGGATTGTCTGGTTGCCTGTGTCGGCGGCGGTTCAAATTCGATTGGGCTTTTTCATCCTTTTTTGAATGACGAACAGGTGCGAATGATCGGCGTTGAGGCGGGTGGAAAGGGGAATTTGCTGGGCGACCACGCGGCGCGGTTTAATGAACAAGGCGGCGGGAAAATCGGTGTTTTGCAAGGGACGAAAAGCTATTTGTTGCAGGACGCAAACGGGCAAATCGCCCTCACTCATTCAGTTTCGGCCGGCTTAGATTATGCCTCGATCGGTCCCGAACACGCCTTTCTGCACGACATCAAACGCGCCGAATATGTTTCGGCGTCTGACACGGAAGCACTTGAGGCATTTCAAATCCTGTCACAAACCGAAGGCATCATTCCCGCGCTCGAATCTTCGCACGCGATCGCTTTTTTGCTCAAATTTGCACCCGAATTATTGCCCTCACAGACGATCATTTGCAATCTTTCGGGACGCGGCGATAAAGATGTCAATCAAGTGCAGGAAATGCTGGTTAAGAAATAATTTACCGGCGACTATTCTTTTTTCAGCTAAACGATTGAACAATGCGTCTAAACTCCCAAATGCTATGCTGAAAAAAATTCAATATTCACTGATTTTGCCGCTGTTCTTATTATCCGCTCTATTTTCGTTTGAAACGCGTGCGCAAGATAAAAAGGACGAAGATGTTATCAAGATTGACACCAATCTCGTAACGATTCCAATCATTGTCAGCGACCGGCAGAATCGCTACATTTCGGGACTTAAAGCCGAAAACTTCTCGGTTTTTCGCGATGGGCAAAAGCAAAACATTGAATATTTTATTGCCGAAGAAGCGCCGATCAATGTTGCGATCCTGCTTGACACAAGCCGCAGTACCGAACAGGTTTTGGGAAAGATCAAAAAAGCCGCTCAGGAATTTACCAAACAATTGAAACCCGAAGACCGCTGTCTGGTCATCAGTTTTGATTGGCGTGTCAACGTGCTGAGCGAGCTGACGAACG
>JANLTD010000561.1:0-6549 GCA_031362765.1 Acidobacteriota bacterium
TTGCGGAAACGCGTCGTAAAATCTTGGGGTATATAGTTTTCGATTGGCTGATTCATTTCTTTAAATTATAACCGTGAAGACGCGGAGACACAGAGTTTTTCAAGTTAAAATAATTTTAAGGAAAAGCAGTTAAAATCTCTGTGTCTCCGCGTTTCTGCGGTGAAATCACTTTTTACCCAAACTTTTTTCGGTTTCCAAAATATGATGTGTCGTTTGAATCACGGTGTCGGGATTAAGCGAGATCGAATTGATGCCTTTTTCAACCAAAAATTGTGCAAATTCGGGATAATCCGACGGCGCTTGTCCGCAGATTCCGATCTTTTTGCCGTTGCGGATCGCGGCTTCAATCGCCATCGCGACCATTTTTTCGACCGCGCCGTTGCGTTCGTCAAAAAGATGCGCGACCATTTCAGAATCGCGGTCAAGTCCAAGCGCAAGCTGTGTCAGATCGTTTGAACCGATTGAATAACCGTCGAAAATCTGTAAAAATTCATCCGCAAAAACGACGTTTGCGGGCAATTCGCACATCGCGTAAATTTCCAAACCGTTGTCGCCTTGTTTAAGTCCGTGTTCCGCCATCAGCGCAATGACCTTTTTGCCTTCTTCGACCGTTCTGCAAAACGGGATCATTGCTTTGACGTTGATCAAACCCATATCTTCGCGGACTCTTTTCAGCGCCAAACACTCCAGCTTGAAACCGGCTTTGTAGCGGTCGTCATAATAGCGCGAGGCACCGCGAAATCCTAACATCGGATTTTCTTCTTCGGGTTCAAATTCACTGCCGCCGATCAGCCGTGCGTATTCGTTTGATTTGAAATCCGACATCCGCACAATGACCGGTTTCGGATAAAATGCCGCCGCGATCCTTCCAACTCCTTCTGCCAGCGAGCGCACAAAAAACTCTTTTGGATCTTCTTCTAAAATGAGGTTTGAAATTGTCTCAACGTCTTTGCGATTCTTCAGATTCGGATAATTGACCAGCGCCATCGGATGAACTCCAATGTGATTGTTGATGATAAATTCGAGCCGTGCCAGACCGACGCCGTCATTCGGCAGACGCGAAACCGAAAAAGCGTGGTCAGGATCGCCGACATTCATCATAACTTGCGTTTTCGGCCGTTCATCATCGGTAATTTCGTGGCGGTCAATCGTAAAATCAATTTTTCCGTAATAAATATTTCCGCGCTCGCCTTCGGCGCACGAAACCGTCACGTCAATTCCCGAACGCAAAATTTCGGTCGCGTTTCCGGTTCCGACAATGCACGGAATTCCGAGCTCGCGGCTGATGATCGCGCTGTGGCAGGTTCGTCCGCCGCGATTTGTGACGATCGCTGAAGCGCGTTTCATGATCGGTTCCCAAGCCGGGTCGGTCATTGTTGTGATCAGAATTTCGCCTTCTTTGAAACTCGTCAATTTTGCGGGATCGAGAAGAACGTGGGCCGCGCCGTGTCCGATTCGTTCGCCGACGGCGACGCCCGTGACGAGCGGCGCACCGTGATTATCGGACAAATTATAAGTTTCGATGAAATTTTCAGTGTTTTGCGCGTGAACCGTTTCCGGCCGCGCCTGCAAGATGAACAGTTCGCCCGTAATGCCGTCCTTTGCCCATTCGATGTCCATCGGCTGAGATTTTCCGGCGCGTTTTGAATAATGATCTTCGATCGCGCAAGCCCATTTTGCCAATTGCAAAACTTCGTAGCCGGAAAGACAAAATCGTTTGCGCTGCGATTCGACGACATCGCGAACCTGCGTGCCGGTTCCGTCATCGGCAAAAACCATTTTGACTTCCTTGACGCCGAGTTTTCGCGTCACGATCGGGCGAAACCCGAGTTTCAGCGTCGGTTTGAAAATGATCCATTCGTCGGGCGTTGCCATTCCCTGGACGACCGCTTCGCCCAAACCCCACGCGCCGTTGATGACGACCGCCTCGCGGAAACCGCTTTCCGTATCGAGGGTGAACATGACACCCGAACAGGCGATGTCGGAACGCACCATCGGCTGAATTCCGATCGAAAGCGCAACATCAAAATGATCAAAACCTTTTGCCGTGCGGTAAGAAATTGCGCGGTCTGTCCAAAGTGAAGCGTAACATTGATGACACGCTTCGATCAGTCCGGTTTCACCGCGAACATTCAAGATCGTGTCTTGCTGACCGGCAAAAGAAGCGTCCGGCAAATCTTCGGCAGTGGCGGAAGATCGCACGGCAACTTCGAAAATCGGTTTGCCGATGCGCGCTCCTAAATTTTTATAAGCCTCAAAGATCGCCGTTTCAACTTCTTTCGGAAAAGGCGTTTCGAGCATCAAATTTCTGGCTTCGCTTCCGACCCGCGCTAATTCGTCGAGGTCATTGACATCCAGACCTTTCAAAAGTTTCCGCAATCTTTTGCGCAGACCGCCGGTTTCAAGCAGAACTTCGTAGGCGTGACTGGTCGTCGAAAATCCGTCAACGGCGCGAACGCCCTGCGTCGTCAGTTCACGAAAAAGCTCGCCCAAAGACGCACATTTTCCGCCGACAAGCGCGACATCATCCGCGCTGACCTCACTCAAATCAAGGACAAAAGGTTTTTCATTTTTCATCTTTTTAATTGAAGGTGAAAAAGTGAAAAAGGGTAAAAGTGAAAAAGTCGTCGGTTCAGAATTCAACCAAACTTTTTCACTTTTTGGACGTTTGTTTACCCTTTTTCACTTTTAGAATCTGATCACAGCATCAGGGCCGCCTTCGACGTGAACCGTATCAACAAAACGGATGTGCCGTGAATCGGTTGTCATCACGACCGAATGCGTGCGTTTGCCCGCACCGAAAAAGCGAACGCCGCGCAGGAGTGCGCCGTCAGTGACGCCGGTTGCGGCAAAAATGATTCTTTTGCCGGGTGCCAGATCGTTGGTGTCGTAAATTTTTTCAGGGTCGGTAATACCCATTGATTTAAGACGTTCCATAACAACTTCCTTTGGCGGAACTTTTGATTTATCAACGCCGAGTCTTTCGTGATCAAAAACGAGTTTTGCCTGAATTTCGCCGTTCAGGCATTTCATCGCCGCCGCTGTGATAACGCCTTCGGGGGCGCCGCCGATGCCCATCAGAGCGTGGATATTGGTTCCCGCCACCGCCGCCGAAATTCCCGCGGAAAGATCGCCGTCCGAGATCAGACGAATTCGCGCACCGGTTGCGCGAACATCGGCGATCAGTTGTTTGTGGCGCGAACGGTCAAGACACATCACGGTCAGATCATCAACGTCACGTCCGAGCCGGCGGGCGATATTTTTCAAATTGTCTTTAACGGGCGCCTCAATATCAACCGCACCGCGACAGCTTGGACCGACAACAATTTTGTCCATATAAATGTCGGGCGCATAGAGCAATCCGCCGCGTTCTGCCGCGGCCAGAACGGCAATCGCGTTATTTGCCCCGAGCGCACAGAGATTCGTGCCCTCAAGCGGGTCAACTGCAATGTCAACTTCGGGAAACTCAAGCCGTGCTTCTTCGGAAAATATTCCGCCGCCGACCTCTTCGCCGATATAGAGCATCGGCGCTTCGTCGCGCTCGCCTTCGCCGATCACGATCCGACCGCGCATCGGAACCGTGTCCATTACTTCGCGCATCGCTTCGACCGCAACGTGATCAGAGTGTTTGCGGTCGCCCTGTCCCATTGTTTTCGCGGATTCAATTGCCGCCGCTTCCGTTACGCGCAAAAAATCCAACGATAATTCGCGTTCAGCTTTGATATTTTTCATTCGATTTTCCTTAAAAGATTATTTGGTAATAAATTTTAATAATGACGAAATTCTATCATTTGTCTAACCTCATTTGACAAGTTAGCCTCGCGGATATTAGCTTTTTATTTTGATTTAAGGAAAAATCCAAGGAGATTTTCAGAAAAAATGACTTATATTGTTACCGAACCCTGTGTTGAATGTAAATATACCGACTGCGCGGCAGTCTGTCCGGTCGAAGCATTTCACGAATTGCCCGACAAACTTTTGATCAATCCAGATAGTTGTATTGATTGCGACGCGTGTTTGCCGGAATGTCCGGTTGAAGCGATTTTTTCGGATATGTCGATCCCCGAAGAATATCTCGGGTGGGTAGAGATAAACCTGGAAGCGGAGAATTACCCGATCATCTCGATCAAACAACCGGCGCTTTACGGCGCAGGCTGCAAAGGTCAGCCCGAATAATAAATTTTTATAGTTTTCAGCGGTGAGTTTACGGCCCGCCTTTTGATTTTTTCTTCACAAAAGTTGCATAAATCTCGAAAAACGTAAGCCTTGCCTCGGAAAAACTCTTGAGTTTTTGTAAAGCTTCGGTCTAAAATAAAAAAGTCCTTTATTTTTAACAGGATTGAACCGCGTTCAGAAATAAATTTTTAATAGAATTTTCCTTTTACCAAAGAGTTTTTTGCTTCGGTTGGTATTGCTGGCTGAATTAACCAATTTTAGCCGCTTTTTTGCAATCCTCTTCCTTTCAGCTTATAAAAACCAGCCAAAATCAGAAGAATTAAGGAATGAGCGACTTTTTAAGTATTTATTGAATCTGAGGTTTCGAAAGATACCCGAAATTTGAGAGTGAAAATGATGTTGGACGGAATTCCCCAAGATAAAAATAACAATCCGGTGGATATTGTTGATTGGCGGTTAAAAATTCTGGTGCTTTTCGGAACGCGCCCCGAAGCGATCAAGCTTGC
This sequence comes from Acidobacteriota bacterium, assembly GCA_031362765.1. Classification (GTDB taxonomy): domain Bacteria; phylum Acidobacteriota; class Blastocatellia; order Pyrinomonadales; family Pyrinomonadaceae; genus JAFDVJ01. The sequence goes on from JANLTD010000561.1 coordinate 4,683, forward strand.
GCCGATCATTCACGAACTGCGGCAGAAGTTTTACCAAACGGTGGTTGTTTCTTCGAGCCAGCATCGGGAATTGCTCAAGCCTTTTCTTAAAATGCTCAATATTGAAACCGATTTTGATTTGCGCATAATGAAAAAAAATCAGACGCCGAACGAAGTCTGTTCGCGGGTTCTGGCAAAAATCGATAAAATTCTGGCGGAAGAAAAACCCGATCTGATACTCGTGCAAGGCGATACGACGACGACGCTGGCCGGCGCTCTGGCGGGTTTTAATCGGCAAATCGCCGTCGGACACGTTGAAGCAGGGCTTCGTTCGGGCAATCTTTACAGCCCGTTTCCCGAAGAATTAAATCGTCGGTTGGTGTCGCAGATCGCCAATTTTCATTTTGCCGCGACCGAACGCAACCGCCGCAATCTGCTTGCCGAAGATATTCCGACCGAAAAGATCTTCGTGACGGGTAACACAGTCGTCGATACACTGCAACATATTTTGAAAAACTTAACGCCGAGTAGTCGAATTGCCGAATTGGTCGAAGAAACAATGGGTCTCAAAAGAATTCTGCTGACGACGCACCGGCGCGAAAGTTTTGGCGAGCGAATGAGCGGAAATCTCAAGGTTTTGCGCGAGTTTGTCGAAAAGAGAAACGACGTTTGCCTGTTTTTTCCGGTTCACCCGAACCCGAATGTACAGCAGGTCACGAATGAAATTCTGGCGGGCAGTAAACGCGTCTATTTGCTTGAACCACTCAATTACAAGGATTTTATTGCGTTGATGAAAAGCACCTGGCTGATCGTTTCGGATTCGGGCGGAGTGCAGGAAGAAGCGCCTTCGCTTGGCAAACCACTTTTTGTTTTGCGCGAAAATACCGAACGTCCGGAAGCGATCAGATCCGGCGTGGCAAAACTCGTCGGCGGAAATCCGCAGGTTTTAGCGCGAATGCTCGAAGAAAATTATGCGGTCGATACCTGGATAAAATCGGTCAAGGAAGTTTCAAATCCCTTTGGCGACGGCCGTGCGGCTAAACGGATCGTCAAAATTATCGAGGAAAAATTCGCCGCGAAATTGAAAGACCCGGCCGGTGTCCAGCGGCCTTTGTTATAAAGAGTTTTTTTAATGAAACAAATACCCCGAAATAAAAAACATCTTTTGACTGTTTTGGTCGAGGACTATTTTCACGTCGGCGCGTTTGAAAATTTGATTCAGCAACGGAATTGGTCGAATTTTGAGCCGCGTTATGAACAAAATACGCTCAAAACTCTTGATTTACTCGACCAATTCAACACCAAAGCGACATTTTTTGTTTTGGGTTGGATTGCCGAACAAAATCCGCGACTGATCCGGGAAATTGCCTCGCGCGGACACGAAGTTGCCTCGCGCGGATTTTATCACCGCAGCTTAAAGAATCTGACGGACGAAGAATTTCGCGAAGACCTAAGAAGAACAAACCGCGTTTTAGAAGATGCCTGCGGGCAAAAGATCATTGGCTATCGCTCGGCGGAAAAACTTAGCTACGAAAAAGATTCGTGGATCTTCGACGTTTTGGCGGAAGAAGGGTTTGTTTACGACGCATCGTTTTTGCCGACCAGAAAATCGGAGAAAACCAAGCGTTTTGCGCATCAGGTTCATACCAGCGGCAAAGCTATTTGGGAATTTCCTTATTCAACTCGTAATCTCGGTGTCGGATTGCTGCCGATTTCGGGCGGCAATTATTTCCGGCAAATTCCATACACGCTGATGCGCCGCGCAGTCAGCGAATGGCACGAAACCCAAACCGAACCGTTTATCTTCTATTTTCACGTCTGGGAACTCGACCCCGAACAGCCGCGGATCAACGCCGCATCGCACTACAACCGCATCCGACATTACCGC
>JANLTD010000610.1:0-2339 GCA_031362765.1 Acidobacteriota bacterium
GCACTTTTTTATTTTGACGGCGACATTGATATTTGTCCTTCAAACATCCGCGCAATCTGTCCCGAAAATTGCGGCATTTCGAACATCCGAAACCCTCAAAATTGACGGCGTTTTGGACGAAACCGCTTGGACAAACGCCGAAACAATCAAAGATTTTCGCCAGCAAGAACCGACGGAAGGCACAGCTGCAAGCGAAAAAACTGAAATCCGCGTTTTGTTTGACGACAAAAATCTTTATTTTGCGATTCGCGCTTTCGATTCCGAACCGTCGAAAATCAACGCCCGCGAACTCGTCCGCGACGCGAGTTTTTCAAACGACGACAAGGTTGAAATTCTGCTTGACACTTATCACGATAAACGAAATGGCTTTCGTTTTGCGGTCAACCCGCTCGGCACACAACAGGACGCGCTGATCACCGACGAAGGACGCGACGTCAATCTTTCGTGGGATGCGGCGTGGACCAGCGAAGGCAAACGCGACGCCCAAGGCTGGACGGTGGAGATTGCCATTCCGCTGACGACTCTTCGTTTTGAACAAGGTTTGGATACCTGGGGATTTAATGCCGCCCGAGTCATCAGACGCAAGAACGAAGAGGTTTTATGGACGAGTTGGCAACGCTCGTTCGGGCTCGAAAGGGTTTCGCAAGCCGGCGAACTGACCGGCGTTGGCGAAATCAAACGCCGCCGGTTGGTGGAAGTAAAACCCTATGTTTCAGGGGGTTGGCAACAAGGCGTGCCGCGCATTGGCGCAGCTGGAACCGGTGCCGGCGCGAGCGGTAAATTTGGTTTGGAGGTTGCAAAAATCGGGATCACGCCATCGCTCACGGCGGAGTTTACGGCGAATCCCGATTTTGGTCAGGCGGAAGTTGATAACCAAGTCGTCAATCTTTCACGCTTTTCGATTTTCTTTCCCGAAAAACGCGATTTCTTTCTTGAAAACTCGGGCGTTTTTATTTTCGGCAGACAAGGCGCAAATCAATTGTTCTTTACGCGGCGAATCGGACTAAATCAGCGTGGACAACCGATTCCGATTGATTACGGCGCTAAAATTACGGGTAAAATCGGCAGCTACAACGTTGGATTTTTGCAGGTTCAGACGCGAACCGCCGGAAAATCAAACACGAATCTGTTTGTTCCGCGCCAACAATTTACGGTTGTCCGCGTCAAGAAAGATATATTGAAACGCTCTTCGATCGGCGCGATGTTCGTCAATCGGCAAGGCGCGACCGGTTTTGGCGGAACTAAATACAATCGGGCTTACGGGCTGGATGCCGAATTTAACCTGACTGACCATTACACTTTATCCGCCTTTTATGCCCGCTCGGCGACGCCCGGAATAAGATCGAGCGTTCATTCTGCACGTGTCAATTCCGTTTTTGAAAACAATAAATTCAGAGTTATCGGTGTGTTTGAAGATGTTGGAAGTAATTTCGATCCCGAAGTCGGGTTTGTCGAGCGCGAAGGCATCCGGCAATATTTCGCGCAAGCCGCTTACAAACCGCGGCCGACATTTTTACCGTTTGTCCGCCAGATGGAATTTGAAGTTCAAACCGAAAATTATTACGACCGCCGCGGAAATCTTTCTTCGCGTCAACACGAACTTTCATGGGAAACCGAATTCAAAAACTCGGCGATTTTTTTCTTCCGTCCGGTTGAAGATGTGACCGATGTTTTGACCGAACCTTTTCAGATACGGCCGGGCATTGTCATTCCGCCAGGAACTTATCATTTCAATCGTCCGCGTGTGCAATTTACATCCAACCGCAGTAAATCAATTGGTTTTACGACGCGTTACAAATGGGGCAATTTTTATTCGGGAAAGCGCGATGAAGTTTCCGCCGGCATCACTTTTCGTCCGAACTCACATTTTTTCTTTGATTTTTCCGACAGTTTCAACAATGTTCGTCTGCCGCAAGGCAATTTCAAGACAAGTCTTTTTGCCGCCCGAATGAACTATAATTTCTCGCGGAAATTCCTGACCTCAACGCTTTTGCAACTCAATTCGGCTTCGCGCACATCAGCCTTAAACATCAGGTTTCGATACATCTATCGCCCGAACAGCGATTTTTTTATCATTTACAATCAGACGACCGGCAAAGGTTTGGAACGTCCGTCGTATAGTCTGCAAATGAAAATGACTTACGATTTTACATTTTAGGGGTGAAATTTCATGAATGAAAAAAACCAAGAAAAAAAACAAGTTTCATTTCGCGAGTCATTTCGTTTCTGGCTCAAACTCGGGTTTATATCTTTCGGCGGACCGGCCGGACAAATCGCCATTATGCAAAAAGAATTGGTCGAAACCCGCAAATGGATTGAACAAGACGATTTTCTTCACG
>JANLTD010000640.1:0-3443 GCA_031362765.1 Acidobacteriota bacterium
GACCTGGACCTTTGAAAGAGCAACCAGCCGAAATTTGACCTTCAATTTTACGCGCTCCGATGACCGGTTTGAAGAAGTTATGGCTTATTATTGGGTCACCCAAGGCACCCTCTATCTGAAGAAGCTTGGTTATCCAAACCTTCTTAATCGCTCAATTCCGATAGATGTCAATTATTTGGCAAAAGATGATTCGGGGGCATTGGTCGAAGACTACAACGCTTTTTATTCGCCCTGGAACGAGGGATTAAATTTTGGTACGGGCGGCGTTGATACGGCAGAAGATGCGACCGTCATTTTACACGAATACGGACACGCTTTGCTTGATGCACAATCTCCCGGAATGTTGAGCGGCGGCAGTGAAGCGGGAGCCATTCACGAGGCATTCGGTGATTACTGGGCGGCGTCATTCTTTGCCAAATTAAAACAGCAAAAAAGCGTCTGGAACGTCTATCTGGGATCGTGGTGGGCAATCGGGATTCCTTCGGAATGGGTAAATTGTTTTCAACCCGGCAGCGCGCCTTGTCTGCGGCGGCTTGATACACCAAAACATTATCCCGAAGATCTGGATCCGGAAATGGAAGAGCATAATAACGGTGAGATCTGGAGCGCGTGTCTGTGGCAGATCTGGCTGCAGCTTGGCAAGACCAACGCCGATAAATTGATTCTCGAATCAAACTTCAGGCTTCCGCGCAACGCCAAATTCAAAGACGCCGCGAACGCCATCATCGCCACCAACCGCGACCTTAACAAGGGGAGAAACGAAGCCGCGTTACTCAAGATTTTTGTTGATAAAGGAATTTTGAGTGCAAATCAATAATAGAAATGCCGTTGATTGTAATTGTTTAGGTCTTTGGTCTTTTGAAAGAAATTGAAAAACCGGTGTCGTTATGCAATGCGACGCGATAGATCAATCAAATAGGTTCAAGATAATTTGTCGCCGAAAAAATAGATCGCTTCCACGCCTCTTTTTGACCTGAAACTTTGCGCGTATCTGTTAACAACGGCTGCGACCCACGGGGCGATGAATTAAATCTTGACTTTGCTTGAAGATAGCCTATAATTTGAGCAAATCGTTGAGTTATTTTGCGGCATTTGGATGAAAACCGGAGACCTGCTGTTTTTTAAAATTATGCCTTAAACCATTTTAGATTCAATTATCGAATTTAGGCGATTCGACGTTTTATTTATCACAAAGACGCGGAGGAAAAAACTTTAAATGTCCGCTTTGAATGCAAATTCTTTTGAAAAACTAATGACGCGGCTTGATGCTGACCCGAACCAGGCCGCTGAAAAATACTTACTGCTTCAGCAAAAACTCGTCAAATGTCTGACGTGGAAAGGCTGTTCTGAAACCGATGCCGATTCGCTTGCCGATACGGCACTTGATCGCGTCGCCTTAAAATTGGAAAAAGGCGAAGAAATTCTCAACCTCAAGGCTTACGCCTGCGAGGTTTTGCGGTTTGTGTGGCTTGAATACATCCGCAAACACAAAGAAATACCCGTCGGCGACGATAATATGCCCGAAGGAGTCACATCGCCCGAAATCGAACAATTTGAAGACCCTGATGACCGGATGCGCTGTTTGCGAAAATGTCTGGCGGAAGTTGTCCCGAATGAAAATGACCGAAGTCTGATCATCGGTTATTACGATCTGGACGCAGGCGACAAGATCAAAGATATTCGCAAGAGTTTAGCCGAAAAATTAGGTTTGACAAAGATCAATCTGAAAGTCAAAGCAAGCCGTCTGCGCGACCGTCTGGAAAAATGTATCAATGAATGTATGGCGCGGCTCAATGTAACCAAAACACCGATTTCGGACACTAATAAGCAAGGAGGTGATGTGCAATGACGCAGAACACCGCTACTCAAATGAATGAACTAGAAATCAAGCGTTTTCTGTTCGGAGAAATGTCCGGCGAAGAGCGCGATTCGGTCGAAGAGGAGCTTTTCGAGAACGACGAACTTTTCTATGAGATCGCCGATCTCGAAAATCAATTGGTTGATTTATACGCCCGTCAAAAACTCGGCGGGGAAGAACTCGTCAGATTTGAACGGAGTCTGGCAAACTTACCGGAGCGGCGCGCCAAAGTTGCCAATGCCGTCGCTCTGCAAACCCTGATTGATGAGGAGAGACCGCAAGAAAAACCTGTTCTCGCAAAGACGACGATCTGGCAAAGGATCGCCGATTTGTTCAAGGTAAATACTCTCGCATTCGGCTATTCAATGGGGACATTTCTCCTGCTTTTTGCGGTTGCAACCGTCTTTCTATTGGTTGACAATCGCCGCAAGAGCAGCGAGATCGCCGGTCTTCAAAATAATCAGCCGCGAGAATGGGAACAAAAGCAAAAGGAACTCGAAAACCAACTCAGGACTTACAACGAACGGGTCGAAGCACTACAAAAACAGGCAGAAAGTCAGGGCTCGGCGGGCGACCGTATTTCGGGCGAACTCGAAAATGTGAGCGAAGAAAAAGATCGGATCGAAAAAGAACTCGAACAGCTTCGCAAAGAACGCAAACTGACACCGACGCCAAACCAACCAAGCGCACCGACATTGGCGACGTTTTTGCTGACGCCTTCGATTTCAGCGCGCGGCGGTTCGAGCGGCGCATCAACGCGAAATCTGTCGGTCGAACGCGAAACAAAACGAATCACGATGCGGCTCGTATTGCCCGATGACGTTGGTAAAGACGAAAAGTTATCGGTTAAATTAAACGATAAAATAATCGTCAGCAATATCACATCCGGCGGCAAGACGAGCATCAGAATCACGATTTCACCGGACGACCTCGGCGAATTAAACAGATTGTCTCTGGTTGACGCGGATGGAAAGGATATCTGCAAATATATTTTCAATCTCAAGAAGAAATAATTAGTGCGAACAGTGTAATCTTTTGGCGAATTTAGCCACTTATTAAGCGGGTGAGCCCAAGTTGCGAGGTATTTCGAAAAAGTTCTGAGTCCCGCGTTCACGCGGCTTTTCGCGAGGGGCAAGCGCGGCGGTTTTGCCGCCTAATGGTCATTGAAAATTAAACACGACAGCTGGGAGCGCAGGCAGCCTTGCCTGCCCGCCGTGCAAGCGAAGCGAGAACGGCGGTGTGCGCTATATAAATTTAACTTGAATTAACTTGGAAGATTGCCCGCGTCTTCGCAAAGCCTAGACGCGGGGCAGGCTGGCAGCCTGCGATCCCGGCGCAAAAGAAACAGGTCTCTCTCCTCAAACAAAGCGCGGTTCGGATTCCGGATTTTAGTTTATGTCGTGATTCTAAAATGCCGGGATCCGAATCGGTGCTTCACTAAAACACCTTTCGATTTTCACGCAGACAAACGATTTTTCAATAATGCAATTTCCGGACATTGGAAATTATAAAACACTCTCACAAATGAAGGCGGTGATGTGCAAAAGTGCAAATTTCAATCGGGAATTCGGACAGCCAAAAGTGA
>JANLTD010000642.1:0-1590 GCA_031362765.1 Acidobacteriota bacterium
AATTTAATAGCGTCGGGTGCAACCCGACGTTGAAACCGAAAATCGCTCCGACGCTGTAAGTGTCGAACAAATTGCTAACAAATTCGTCCCTTTCCGAGGACGCGACGCTTGATTGTCGGGTCGTCGGGTTTCACCCGACGCGATTAAATTTGTCACCTTCGGCGACTTTCGGAAAATAGTTTTTACTTTTGCGTAAGCCCTAAGGTCTTTGGCTTTTGGTTTTTGGTTTTTGGTTTTATTCAATGAACACTCAATGATTTTCAATCAAAATTTCCTTAAGATAAGCGGATCGGTGAGAGATTTATCGCCAATTCGGCAATTTCTACCAAAGACCAAAGACCTAAACACTTAGGTTTGTTTGAAAATATCCTTGTTTTCTTCCTCGATCTTTTTGGCTTTCGCCGAGATGTCTTCGGCATCTTTGAAAAGCCGGTCGGATCTTGAATTGTTCTCGTCGAATTTCGCGGTCATCGTGCGCGGATCGTCAATTTCGGCGAAGGCCTGCGCGTTGCCTTTGCGGATGCCGACGGCTTCGGCGCGTTTGGCAAATTCGTCGGATTTGAGTTTCGCGTAATCCTTGTATTTTTCGTCCAGCTTCATTCGCGAAACATCGTCGTATTGTTTGGAAATGTCCTTTAACATCTCGGAAACCTTTTCATAATCGGCAACAATTGATTTGGCTTCTCCGCTTTTGTTCGATTTGTAATTTTGAAGCTGCTGAACGGTTTGAATGTTCGGGCTGAAAAGCTCGCTGTTGCGTTTTTCGGTCTTGCCGTAGAGCTCTTTGGCTTCGTCCAGTTTCTTGTTCGCCACGTCAACCAAGCGGTTGGCTTCGTCGGTTTGGTTGGTGCCGCTGCACGCCAAAGATATGGCGACAGCGACCAGAATTAATAAAATTGCGTTTAGTTTGTTTTGTTGTTTCATTTTTTTTCCTCGTTTAGTTTTCGTAATTGTTTAGGTCTTTGGTCTTTGGTTTTTGGTTTTTGGTTTTTTGAAATTAATTGCCGAAGGGTATTGAATTTCTCACCACGCGCACATATTTGGAGGAGTCTTGATTTAAGATCAACGGGTTTCCACCTAATAGAACCAAAAACCAAAAACCAAAAGCCAAAGACCTAATCACTTCCTAGTTTTCTGTTAAAAATTCATTCATCCGTTTGACGGCGGCTTCCGCTTTGGCGGCGCATCGCGTCAGTTCGGCGGCTTTTAAGTTGAAGGCTTTGCGCCTCGCGGTTTGGATCTTTCCGGCTTCGGTAAATCTTTCGGCGGCCCGGCGATATTTTTCGGCGGCGCGCGAGTTGTGCCAGATTGTGATTTCGGTAAATATCCGGGCTTTGTCTTTGTCGGTTGCTTCCAATGCCAGCGTTTTTGTCGTGCGTCCGTTTCGCATTTCTTCGGCGGCGGTTGCCGCGAGCGTGCGGGCTTCGTTTTTGAGCGAAACTGCCAGTTCAACTTCCGCTTTACTAATGCGGCATGGCGTCGAATTCCTGAATGTAAATATTGATTGAAAAAAGTTCATTGCTTCGGTCATTTATAGATCTCCTTTTAATTTCTTATCCTCGTCGGCGGCTGAATTGGGGGTGCTAATTC
>JANLTD010000739.1:0-3973 GCA_031362765.1 Acidobacteriota bacterium
GAAACCGGTACTTATTGTCAAAATGCGACCGTTCGAATTAATTCGATATTTCGTAAATTAGCCGAAACTGATTTACAAAACTCAGCGAATTTGATCTCAGTCGAAACTGAAAAACGGGAAGCTAAAACGAACAAAGACCAAATTTCATTACCGATCCCCGAATTAAACACTTCAGCAACTTTTTCAGTTTCGACTGAGATCAAATTCGCTGAGTTTTGTAAATCAGTTTCGGCTAATTTACGAAATATCGAATTAATTCGAACGGTCGCATTTTGACAATAAGTACCGGTTTCGCCTTCAAATGAAAGGGCTTCCTTAAAATCAAAAACAATAACCGTATTTTTGGTGAATTTTGACAAAAAATACCGCAATGCGCCGACAGCAATTTGATGAGCAATTAATTTTTGTTGGCCGCCGGTCAAAGCTGTTTCATTTGGGTTCTTTTCTAAACGAACTCTTTCCCGATTGCTGAACTCTTTGAGAGCATTTTCTTCCAAACGATCTAACAGATCATCGGCTTTTACGCCCCAACCTTTGCGTCCGGACATTTCGATGAACGGACGTGTTTTGTCTTCATCGGTCAAACTCAAACCGAGTAATTCGGCGGCTGAAACTGAGAGTGCGACCATTTCATAGTTCAGATGGACGCTCGCCGCTTCGCCTTTTTCGGGGAAAATAGCCGCGACCCCTTTGCGGACGACTTCTTGCGGATAAGATTGGCGCGTGTCAATCACGTTGTAAACGATTTCGCCATGTCCGAATTCTTTTTCGATACCGGTTTTTTCGAGCGTTGTGATAAAAACTGCCTTGCCATCATCGTAAGTCCGGAACTGTTTGTAGTTAAAATCCAAACCGAGCAAACCTAATTTCCACATTTGATAGGCAATGTCTTTGCCCGTGTAGGTAACAGTTCCGTTTGAGCGGACAAGAATTTTGTCGGCTTCGTGTTCTTCGTTGGCAATATGAGAATCGAACGGCATTACCCAGCAGCCGGCGTGTTTTCCATCGTTCACAAAGTGAATTACGCTCCGTTCTTTCATCAATTCAAATGCTTTTTGCCAGAAATGCATATGTAAAATTTCAGATTCACGCGGAAGCAGATCGTATCTGATGCCAAGCCGATTCATCGTTTTTAAGATACATTCGACATTGAGCGTCGCCACATAATCGGCAAGGTCGTAAATCTTGCCTTCGCCGCGTTCGAGTTCGTGTAAAACTTCGGCACGAAGTTCTAGATTTTCATCCGAAGCGGCATAAAATCTACCGACTTCGGTATAAAGATCCCAACAGTAAAAATCGAAGCTCGTTTCTAAACTATTAGCTAATTCCTTCATTTGGAAAAGATTCATCTTGCGCAAATGAACAAATCCGACGACCACATCCGCGACTTGAACGCCCGTATTATCAATATAATTCTGAATTTCAACAATTTTGCCGGTGGCACGCAAAATTCGCACAAACGTATCGCCAAGCACCGAATTTCGGACGTGTCCAATGTGCGCGGCTTTATTCGGGTTGACCGACGTGTGTTCGACACAGACTTTTGGCGAATTTGCGTCCGTGCTTTTCAAAAAGCCTTGGTCAGAGTTTTCTGCCAAAAACTTTGTGCGATTGAAGAAAACGTTTAAGTAACCCGCGCCCGCAACTTCGACCTTGCCGACAAAATCAAAACTCTCAAGTGCGGCTTTCAAAGTTTCGGCAATCGCTCGAGGATTTTGTTTTTCACCGGTTGCTTGTTTTATTCGTTTAGCGAGTTCAAAAGCAATCGGAAATGCAATGTCGCCAAGTTCCGTTTTCGGCGGAAATTCAGCAGCGATTTGCTCAAGTTGGATATTGAATTTTTGAAGCGCGGCTGCGGCAACTTTTTCACGCAATGCTTCCTGTAAATCTAAAATGCTCATAAGACAAAAACCAAAGTATATCTAATTAACAGAAAAGAATAAAACAGAGGTTTTTGACCTGTGCAGTTTTGGCGTTTAGACTTTAACTGAAAAGATGGAGATTTCTGATAGACTTCGCGAAAAATTTGATGCGGCAAAAAATGTTTGTGTTCTGACGGGCGCGGGTATTTCTGCCGAATCAGGCGTGCCGACATTTCGCGGCGGCGGTAATTCGGCAGTTTGGAAAGGAATGCCGTTTGACCAGATCTCTTCCGCTCGGATGGTGCGCGAAAACCTGACAGAGGTTTGGGAATGGTTTGATTACCGGCGCGGAGTCTTAAAAGATTGCGAGCCGAATGCGGCGCATTTTGCAATTGCGGGTTGGCAAAACAAATTTAATGAACTGACACTTGTAACTCAAAACATCGACGGTTTGCACACGGCGGCAGGTTCGCGCGATGTCATCGAACTTCACGGCAATATTCATCGGGCCATTTGCGTAAAATGCGAAAATCGCTTCGATATTCGTGGAAATATACCGCATTCACCTGTAAATTGTGATGATTGTAATGCGAAACTTCGTCCTGATGTCGTCTTGTTTGGCGAAATGCTGCCAATCGGAGCATTCGAAAAAGCAGAAAACGGTGCGCAGAAGTGTGAATTATTTTTTGTTGTCGGAACTTCTGCACTCGTTTATCCGGCGGCCGGGCTTGCCGGTATCGCCAGGCGAAACGGCGCGTTTTTGGTTGAGATCAATCCGGAGGAAACGCCGATGTCTTATATTTGCAACGAGAGGGTCCGCGGGAAAGCAGGTGAAATTCTGCCTTTGCTATAAATTATGAAAACTCTCTATTTTGATTGTTTTGCGGGTGCCAGCGGAAATATGATTCTCGGTGCGCTGGTTGCGCTTGGGGTTGACGAACAAGCATTGTTCGAACAAATCAGGCTATTAAATGTTGCGGATTTTGAAATCGAGTTTAAGCTACTGGATAAAGCCGGAATATCGGCGACGCACGCGCTTGTCAAAGTCCCGCATGAACACGCGCATCGGCATTTACAGACAATCGAAAAAATAATTAACGATTCGCTGTTAAATGATTCAATAAAAAAACGCGCGGTCGGAATTTTCCGCAAACTTGCCGAAGCCGAAGCGAAAATTCACGGAATTGATATTCAAAAGGTTCATTTTCACGAAGTTGGCGCGCTTGACGCGATAATTGACGTTGTCGGGGCCTGCATCGGTTTTGAATTGCTCGGAATCGAAAAATTTGTTTGTTCAAAGATCCACGTCGGCAGCGGTTTTGCAAAAATGGCTCACGGAACATTTCCGATTCCGCCGCCGGCCGTTGCCGAACTCTTGCAAAATTTGCCGATCTATTCAACTGAAATCGAAGGTGAATTGATAACACCGACGGCTGCGGCAATAATTTCGACGGTTTGTGAGGACTTCGGGAATTTGCCTGAAATGATTGTCGAAAAAATATCTTACGGCGCGGGAACTCGCAATTATCAGGATTTCCCCAATGTTTTGCGCTTGATGATTGGGGAAACTTCTGAGGTAAAGACGCAAAGACGCAAAGACGCGGAGGAAAGTTTTGCAATAATCGAGGACCAAAAGCCAAAAACCCAAAACCAAAAACTTATCCAGATCGAAACCAATCTCGATGACATTTCTCCGGAAATTCTCGGTTTTGTGATGGAAAAGGCTTTTGCGATCGGCGCGCTGGATTGTTGGTTCACATCGATTCAAATGAAGAAAAATCGTCCCGCGACGCTCGTTTCGATCCTTTGCCAAGAGGCTGACAAAGATAAATTTATCGCTTTACTGGTGCGGGAGACAACGACACTCGGCGTTCGGGTACGCGAGATAGAACGAATTTGTCTGATGCGTGAAATTTCCACTATACATACAAAATTCGGTGAAATTCCGGTGAAAATTGCGCGATTTGGCGAAAACATCGTCAACATCAAACCTGAATTTGAAACGTTAAAAGATATTGCGAATCGCGAAGATCTGGCGCTTCGCGACGTTGAAGCAGAAGTGCGGAAAAAAATATTGTGATCACCAGAAAACTTAAAATACCAATGCCTAA
>JANLTD010000836.1:0-5346 GCA_031362765.1 Acidobacteriota bacterium
TTTGATTTTGCCAAATCACGGGCGAAAATCGTGACCTCCGCGCCCGCGTTTTTGAGTGCGTAAACACATGCCCGCGCCGCGCCTCCGGCACCTAAGACGGCGACTTTTGCGCCCGTTAATTCGCCGTAGGAATTCAGCAACGGTTCGATAAAACCTTGTGCATCGGTGTTGTAGCCGTGAAGTTTACCGTCCACTATCTTGACGGTGTTGACCGCGCCAATCTTTTTCGCGGTTTCGTCTATAAAATCGAGATGTTTGATAATTGTTTGTTTGTGCGGAATCGTGACGGAAAAACCTTTGAAATTGAGTTCGATCTCGCGTGTTTCCGCTTTAACCATCCGGCGCATAAATTCGTCTAAATTATGGACTTGCAGCGGCACGAAAACCGAATTCAAACCGTGAAACTGAAACGCCTTGTTGTGAATATACGGCGACATCGAAACGCTCGTATTGCTTCCCAAAATGCCGTAAACATTTGTTTCTCTGTTCAATTCTTTGGCGCGGTAAACTTCGATTAAATCTTTTGCCGAAACCTGCCCGGGCGCCGTTTCGTTGCCCGCATCAAGCGAAGCATAGGTCATAAACGCACCGTGCGCCAAACCCAAAATCCGCGTCCATTTACCGCTTTCGCCCATCGCGATCGGGATGATTTCTTTTTTGTCGGCTTTGGCGCGTTCGAGAAGCTTCAAAATCGAAATCGTGTCGGTGATGTCGTCGGCTTGAACGGCGATTTTAATAATGACGGAGTTTGTATCTTCAAGCTCTTCATAGATACTTTTTAGATTGTTATTTGAGTTGCTGAAGTTATGAAACGAAGCTATGCGCGAATTTACTCTTAGCCTAGTAAATTTTTTTTGCAAATCAGGCTCAATGTCAGAAAAAATAACATTGGGATATGTTGAAATTAATTCCCAAAATTTTCTTCTGTCACTCAAACCTAATTCTCTTTTTCCACCTTGTCTTTTGGGACGAAAAGTAGCTAAAAAGGTTTGTTTAAGATTTTTGAAATCAAATAGAAATTTCTTAAATTGAAGATGATTCAAACAATCAAAGCGAATCTCGATCACATCCGCCAAACCTTCGGCGCGTTTGATTTGTTCGATGAGTTCGTCAGCGGTTTCGGCGCAGACCGAGACGCAGATTTTTCCGTTATTCATAAAATTTGAAATTTCAGATTTCAAATTTGGTAAATCAGATTTGAATCCAAAATCAAAATGTAAAATAAACACGTCGCTACCGCTCGGTGTTCTGACTTGAAGGCATATTCATCACAAAACTAAGCGTTGTAATCAAACAGGCGATCACACCAAATGCGGCCGCGGCGACGATCAGAGTTTGTCCGCTTTGTTTGACAGCGATTGCCGTTAACGCCCACGCAATCGCCAACGGATAGAAATAATTCGTTAATTTGATACGAATTATCGCGCCCAAAACCGCCGCGGTGAAAATCAATCCGGCACCCAATAAATTAGCGGTCGAATCTGAAACTTTGACGCCGAGATAAACGAGTGCGATCGTCGCGTTGAGAATTGTTGCCGCCGTCACCCAACCAAAATAGATACCGAAAGGGAATTTGACGAGCCAATATGCGCCGTATGTTTCGGTTTTTTGCAATTTTGTATTGATAAAGGCGAGCGTTCCGAGCAGAATCAGAATGACGCCGAGGCAGACGACGATCATTTCCTGACTCCAAAAATAAAGCCACGCGCAATTTGCCACGCAGGAGACAATATATATTCTCCGAAGCGAGCGAAATCTTTCGAGATTTGAAGGCAAAGCCTGATAGATTGAAAAGACAAGGCAACCGAGATAAATAAGACTCCAAATCGCAAACGCATAGCCCGAAGGCGTAATGTGCGTCGGATATTTGTCGGAAGGGACATTTGTCGCCACGCCGCCGGCAAATCCGGTCGCGGCAAAGTAATTGAAAATGATCATTCCGACCGTTGCGATGATCACGAGGATCGGTTGTGATTTATCGTTCATAGTTTTTACTTGGGTTTCTAACCTTTAGTTTATAATACTGTCATAAATTTGTGGTTGAAAGAAGTTATGAAAGAGCATTCCGATAAATTTTTGGTCATTGGCGCGTAAGACCAAAATGCCGGATCCACCGACAAAAATAGCTTTGCAGTCTGGTTCGGATATCCGTGTTTATTGGATTTGAAACGAAAAAATGTGCGCGTTCTTGACGATTTCGTATAAAAGTTACGGAAAAGGGAAGGTTCAATCAACGAATTTAGACAAAATTGCTGATATTTGCGTCTAAAACCTGTTGTGGCACTATGTTTGCAGTGGCAAAGTCGGCATCTTTCCCCAAAATGCCCCCGAAAGTTGAAAGGAAAGAGGTATTTTAGCGTGATGAAAATTTTGAAACAAATATTATTGATGACAATTGTCGTGATCGGTCTTTCGATGATGGCGATGGCGCAAAAACAGGATGACGATAAGAAAAATCGTCCGCCCAAAGATCCGCCCCAGATCGTTGCACCGGACAAGGATAAACCGAAAGATAACAATAATGATAACCGCAATAACAACAATCGCCCTAAAAAGCCGGACTCGGCGGTTTTTATAAACGAAAATCGAACAGACATCAGCGCGGTCTGATCAAACAAAAAATAAGTTAAAAAAGAAAAGGCAGCCAAAATGAGCTGTCTTTTCTTTTTTTGGAAAGATAAATTATGGATTTTGTGTGAACTTTTATAAAGTTCGCTTAGGTTCGTTATCTAAACTTTAATTCTATGGTTATAATGATCAAGTAATAAAATTCACTTTAGTAAAGACCTTAAAAAAAATTGCCACCAGCCAAAGAAAAAATTCTGATCGTTGACGACGAGCGGTTTGTCCGAATGACGCTTGGAGAAGCCCTTCGTTCGTGGAATTATGAAGCGTTTGAAGCGGGAACAATTGCCGATGCGCGAACGGTATTTGAACGCGAAGAACCGAGCGTTGTGCTGCTCGATATTGATTTGCCGGATGGTTCGGGACTCGACGTTTTGAGCGATATTAAGGAAAAATTTCCCGATACGATCGCCATCATGGTGACGGGAAACGTTGATGTTGAAAATACGATCGCTTCGCTTCGTGGCGGAGCGCACGACTTTATCGGCAAACCGATCCGTCTCGAAGAACTGCGTGTGACGCTCAGAAATGCGCTTGAAACACGTCAGTTGCGGCGCGAGGTCAAACATTCGCGGCGCGAACGGAGCAGTGAATTGGGTTTTGCCCAAATCATCGGAGAATCGGCGACCATCAAAAAATCGATCGAACTGGCACGCCGGGTTGCCGAATCTGATGTGATGGCGATTCTTCTGCAAGGCGCGACGGGAACGGGAAAAGATTTGTTTGCGCGGGCAATTCATTTTAGATCGGAACGCCGGGATGCGCCGTATTTAGCGATAAATTGCGCGGCACTGCCGGCAAATTTGATCGAATCTGAGCTTTTTGGGTATGAGAAGGGCGCATTCACCGATGCCAAAGCAAGAAAGGAAGGATTATTTGAGCAAGCGCACGGCGGAACGATTTTTTTAGACGAGATCGGTGAGGTCGAACTCGGACTTCAAGCGAAACTGCTTCGCGTTCTCGAAGAAGGAATGTTTCGGCGGGTCGGCGGTTTGCGCGACATACACTTTGACGCGCGGATCGTTGCCGCCTCAAACCGCGATTTGAAAAGGGAAAGCGAAGAGGGGAATTTTCGGCTCGATCTGTATTATCGCCTTTCGGTTATCCAGATCGATATTCCGCCGTTGCATGAACGCAGCGACGATGTATTGCTGCTCGCACAATATTACATCGAAAAAGCCAATCAAAAACGGCGCGGGAAACTCCTGAAAGGATTGTCAAAGGAAACAGCCGAGATTTTCAAGCATTATGCCTGGACCGGAAATGTCCGGGAACTAAGAAATGTCATTGAACGCGCCTCGATTCTCGAAGACGGCGAATGGATTGCAACTGATTATTTGCCGCAGGACTTACTGCGAAGTGTTGGGCAGACAAGTGCGAAAAATTTCGCACAATTTTCTTTACCGCCCGACGGCATCTCACTTGAAACCGTGGAACTTGAACTTGCCAGACAAGCAATTGAAAGGACGGGAGGGAATTTGACCCGCGCGGCACAGCTATTGCACATCTCACGGGATCAGCTACGTTATAAACTGAAAAAAGCCGGTGACTACAAAGATAATTTAACGGAATAGATGACCGAAACCAAGACTGTCAAAAATGATAAAAAACTCGCGGCAGAAAAGCGCGGCTTGTTAAAAGAGTTGTCCGATATCAAGTTTGCATTGGACGAGTCGGCAATTGTCGCAATGACCGACCAGACCGGCAAGATCACCTACGTCAACGACAAATTTTGCGAAATCTCAAAATACAGCCGCGAAGAGTTGATCGGGCAAGACCACCGGCTGGTTAATTCAAAATATCATCAGAAAGAATATATTCGCAATCTATGGACAACGATCGCGGGCGGCAGAGTCTGGCGCGGAGAAATGCGTAATCGAGCCAAGGACGGGACGATCTATTGGGTTGACACGACGATCGTTCCATTTCTCGATGAACGCGGAAAGCCATATCAATATGCGGCGATCCGCTACGATATAACTGAACAAAAGCGCATCGAAAATCAAGTGCTTCGCGCACAAAGAATGGAATCGATCGGGACTCTGGCAGGCGGCATCGCCCACGATTTCAATAATATTCTGGCCCCGGTTTTGATGGCGACTGAAATGCTTCAGCTGAATGATTCTGATCGCGAGACAAAGCGTTGGCTGGCGGTAATTCGGGAAAATGCCGAGCGCGGCGCAGATCTTGTCAAACAGGTTTTGACTTTTGCGCGCGGAATGGAAGGCGAACGCATCATCGTGCAAGTCAAGCATATCGTCAAAGATCTGGTCAAAGTTCTCAAACAAACACTGCCGAAATCAATCAATGTTAGATTTGAAATTGAGCCCGATCTATGGATCATTCAGGCAGATCCGACACAGATCCATCAGGTTTTAATGAATTTATGCATCAATTCCCGCGATGCAATGTCGCTCGGCGGCACATTGGCTATGAGCGCTCAAAATGTGGTTTTAGACGAGAATTATGCGCGGCTTCATCTTGATGCCGTGCCGGGGGAATATCTTTTGATCACGGTTTCAGACACGGGTTCGGGGATTTCGGCGGATATACAAGACCGAATTTTCGATCCGTTTTTTACGACCAAAGAAATCGGTAAAGGCACCGGATTAGGACTGGCAACCGCCATCACGATCATCAGAAGTCACGGTGGATTTGTGAATGTTTACAGCGAACCCGGCAAGGGGACAAAGTTTTCCGTCTATTTTCCGGCAATTGAAA
>JANLTD010000911.1:0-3608 GCA_031362765.1 Acidobacteriota bacterium
ACACTTGTCACCTTCGGAAGCGGCTGACCGTTTGCGGCGGCGATCTCGCGTTGTTGTTTGTAATAATTGATTCGCAATTCAATCGCCGGCGCCAGCACCGGTACAATCGCCGGCGGAACGGGCTTCGTCGGTTTGGTAGTAGTTCCGCCCGTCGTCGAAGTGTTTGTGGCGGGATTTTTCTTTTTCTTCCATTCCGGCGTTGCGAATGGGTCTTTAACCTGTGCATTCATCTGCGCAAAATGTCCACTTATCAAAACAAATGCGGCAATGGCTAAACTTAAACTCAGGAAGCGTGTCATTTTCGATTTATTCAACATAACTTTTCTCACTCAAGAAATATCTAAATTCCTCTTAAACTATTTGGCGACCGGTGTTTGCGGTGCGGGTTGGGTCGTTGCGGCGGGCGGCTGCTGACCGTTCGGCGCAGGCGGTTGTCCGGGTTTGTTTGGCTGAGCCGGTTTTGAAAGATCCTCCGGCGAAGCATAATATGCGGTCAGCAAAAATTGCGCATGCAGTGTTCGATTATCGGTTTGATTGGTCAAAGTCATCAATTTGAAGTCTGAAATCGACACAATTCGCTGCAATTTCGCCATTTTCTCAAAAAAGTCGCGTAAATTATTAAAATTGCTGTCAACTTCGATCTCAACCGGCTTTGCCATAATGGAATCTTGCTGAGTATCTTCGCGCGGGGTAAATCGCATCACCACAAGACGGCTTTCGCCGGCGGTATCCTGCAAACCTTGCAGAACGTTGGTAATTTCGCGCTGCTCCGGCAGGAGGACTTTCAATTCGTCATATTCCTGCGATTTGCTGGCATAGAGCGAACGAAATTCGTTAATTCGCTGGGTGGCGATCCGTGCAGTTTCATTTTGGGCGGTTTTCTGCGCGACTTGATCTTCGAGTGCTTGAATTTCGGCGCGTGTTCCGCTCGTCACAAAATACCAGACCGACAGGTAAAGCAGCGAAGCGATACCGACCAACACTATTAATTGTACATACCAACCTAGGGCTTTGAATTTTTCTAACATCTCGGTTTCCTTTTTCTTTTTGGTTTTTTTAATTAACCGAACAAAATATCTTTATTGCTGATTTTTCGCGACTTGCGGCTGCGCGGCGCCGTCCGGCGGCGCCGGTTTCGTCTGTTGACCCGCCTGATTGGCGGCAAGGGTCGTCGAGGCATCCGGCGAACTTGCCTTCGAAGGCGTGTATGCGCAGCGGATCGTAAAGTTGAAAGTCACGATCTTTGGAACTTCCGCCGGATTCGGCTGAGTGGTCGTGACGGCGGCCGTCGTCGCTTGAATAGGATCTTCTTTGCGGGACGTTTCAATACTTAGATTTGAAAATAGCCCGCCCGAAAATTCCAGGCTCTTACCAAATTGGGTCGGCGCAACTTCTTCATTTGAAGTCCCTTTTATCTCCAACTGGTCGCCTTTTTGCTCAACGCTGTCCAGATAAATTCCCGGTGTCATCGTGATTCGTTCGCGCAGTGCTTCTAGGACCGCACTCGGACCGGCTTGCGAACTGCGAAGTCTTTTGATAGCGTCAATACGAACATCAATTGCCTGTATTTTCGCCTCTAGTTCCTTCTGTTCCTTCATTACGGCTTCGAGCTCGGTGGCAATTCGTTTCTGCTCTTCGAGCCGATGTTCGGCATCGGTTTTCGCCATTTGCGTGCTGATTACGTCCCAACCGATCACCGCGGCGAGCAGAAAGCCGACGACCAGACCCATTAATAGCAAACGCGATGCCGGACTTCCGACTTTACGCTCGACCGTTGCAGCGGCCCCATTGTGTCTTTCTGTAACTGATTGTAAAAGATTTACTCTAATCATCTTGCTTCAACTCCCCTCACTGCCAAACCAACGGCAACCGCCATTTCGGGCATAATTTCACTTAAATAATCGGGGTCAAATTTCCGCGTATCAACCTTGATCTGGCGAAACGGGTCTAAAACTTCGACCGGTAATTCAAGTCTGCTTGAAAGTTCTTCGGACAATCCGGCGAGTTTTGAACCGCCGCCGGAGATCAATATCTTCTGAACATTTACGCCTGTGTCTTCGGTCGTCGCCCGGTAAAAATCAAAGGTCTTTTGAATCTCCATCGCGACCATTTCCGTCACGTTGTTCATCAAAGGCTCGATCGCCTTTTCGTCCATATTACTTGTCGGGTCGATGACACCGCGTTTGACCGCTTCCGCCTGTTGGAAACTCAAGCCTAAATTTCGCTGCAGAATGTCGGTAAACTGACTTCCGCCAACCGTAATATCGCGTGTAAATACGGAATTTACGCCCTGTACGATGTTGACGTTCATCGTCGAGGCACCGATATTGAGCAGCGCCACAACTTGCGAAGCGTCTGGCTGATAATTGATTTCGTAGCAATTTTGCAAAGCAAACGTATCAATATCAATAATCACCGGCGTCTTTCCCGCCATCTGGACCGCTTGCTTCAAACTGTCGATCCTTTCGCGTTTGCATGCCGCGATCAAAACCTGCGTTGTGTCATTGGTTTGATTCGTGACGTGATAATCAAGACTGACGTCCGACAGATCATACGGAATATGTTCTTCGGCGTGCCAATCGATTGATTCTTCCAATTCGTCCTGGCTCATCGCCGGCAAAACGATATTTTTTATGATCACCGAATGTCCGCTGACACCCGTCACAACCTGATTGGCACTGATTTGATGGTCTCTGCAAACATTTTGAATCACTTCGGAAACGGCGTTCATTTCCATGATTTGACCGTCAATTATCGTGTCGTCGGGCAAATTCTCGTAACCCAATCCGACCAGGTTCAAATTGTTCAGTTTACCTTCGAGTTCAACCACTTTGATTGAACTCGACCCGACATCTAAGCCGGCAATACCTTTCTTTTTACCGAATAGCATTCTTTTCTACTCCTTTTCGCTTTCGCGCCAATCTGTCTATTAGTATGAAATTTTTTATTCTTGTTTGGTGACCCAAACGATTCAGGTTTCGGCACTGTTAGTTGATATTTTTGCCACCTCTCAGGATTGACAGCAAAGACGGGACTTTTCTTGATAGGTCTAAACTGATTTGCAGAGCCGAGATACCTGGTTCGTTTTTCATCCTTGATTTGAGCCAACGAATTTTTGTAGAACTAAAACCGTTGCCGCAATGTGTTCTTTTTTGCTCTAAGGTGGCGATAGGAAACGACTGCTTGTGCGTCGTCACAAATTAAAATTACTAGAGTTGCAAATTTTTGTCAACACTTATTTACAATTTTTAAAAGATTTTGAAACTTTTTTTTTCAAATTGACTTATCAATCAGTCAAAATGACCGCAAGAGCTTTAGCCGAATTAGGTTAAATAACATCAATACAATAGTTTAGTGATGTTCTTTATTTTCTCAGCGGTTATTTCGGGTTTTTCGAAAGGAAAAAGGTGTGAGCCTTCGATTTGATAGAAATCGATTGGGAAGTATTTTCTCATAAAGGAAAGCCGCGCCAGCTCACCTTCGCGGTGGCTCCCTGCGGCAGTGTGTACTGCTCGGCGCCCGACATCTCAGCGCAAGCCGTCAGCTTTCCTTGCTTGCGAAGATCTTCGAGCGAGAGGCGCTGCTCACCCACCGTCACGTCGCCCTCG
>JANLTD010000914.1:0-5028 GCA_031362765.1 Acidobacteriota bacterium
GCCTCAAAGAAGAATTCTTCTTTGAGGCTTTTGGCTAATTGTGTGTGGATAATTGAGCCAGCCCTAGATACAGAAAAAAATCGTCAGTATTATGAAGAGCAAAGTGTTTCGGATAACTTTTGTAGTTTTAGGTTTGTGTGCCGATGTGGCTCTGCCGTTGATGTTGGGTCTGGCGGCGGCAATTCCGGTTGTGATTTTTAGCTGGTAGCGGGCGTATCGAAGCGAATTGTTTGAATAATATTACTGCCTCGCAGGCGCCGAGATCTCGCTGTAATTGATGACCTTGGCTTGTAAATCCTGATTCGGATCAATCTGAAAATAAACACGACCGATAATGCTGCCGCGGTCATCCTTTTTATACGAAAATCGTCTGGAGACAGGCGTACCTTCAAAAAGCTTCTTTTCTATTTCGCCCTTAGCATGGCGCAAAACTGCTGTTTTCATACTTTAATTTTACCACAACCCTTTGCAAAAAACGGCGATTTTGCGCACATCTCGCTAATTTAGTGCAAAATTTAAATAAAAAGCGGCGCGGTGACGGAGCGACGGGGCGACTGAGTGACTTTGTTGCGAAATTGAAATATGAAAGTGAAAAGTAAAAGGATAAGAGACTGAAAATCAACGAACTTCGAGATGCAAAAGCTAGTTATTCTTGCAAGTCGTCAATTCTCGAAAATCTAAAATTGGACTCGGAACTATTAAAAAACGGCGATGATCTCGTCTTGCGGAGAATTTGTTTGATGTGAACTTTGATCTTCGGCTTTTAAGATCGGAAGCCAGAATTGTTTTTTGTGAAGCAATTCTTCCATTACGTCTTTCGCAAGCGGGCGCGACATCAGATAACCCTGCCCGTAATCACAACCCAATGTTGTCAAAACATTGAGCTGGCTTTTGGTTTCGATACCTTCGGCAATGACCCGCATCTTTAAGTTTTTGGCGAGTGAAATGATGGTTTGCAGGATCTCTGAATGTTCACCGTGTTCGCCGACGGTATTGACAAAGGAACGATCGATCTTGAGCGTGTCGAACGGGAGCCGGTGAAGATAACTCAAACTTGAATAACCCGTTCCGAAATCGTCGATCGAAAGTTGAACGCCGAGCTGCTTGAGGCTCTTTAAGAGTTCAATCGTATCAATTGCGTTTTCCATTGCGGCACTTTCGGTAATTTCGAGTTTGAGAGACGAAGAGGACAGATCAGATTTTCGCAAAGCCTTTTTAACATCATCAATCAATCGGAAATTCGAGAGATGTTTGCCGGAAATATTGACGCTGACGATCAGATCTTTGGTCGCTACCGAGATTTTTTGCCATTTAGCTAATTGATGGCAGGTTTCATCGAGAATCCAGTTCGTGATCGGAATTATCAAACCCGTATTTTCAGCGATCGGGATAAATTGTGCGGGTGAGATAAAGCCGAGTTTGTGATGATTCCAACGCAAAAGCGCCTCAAAACCCATTAAGGATCCGTCTTTGAGCGAAACCAGCGGCTGATAATGCATTGACATTTCACCGCGTTCGACGGCAAACGGAAGCTCGGATTCAAGCGTTGCCTGTTGGACAAACCGTGCGCGAAGTTCTTTATTAAAAAATGCGACGCCGCTTCCGGTTTCTTTTGCCTGGTGCATTGCAATATCGGCATCACGCAGTATTTCTTCCGGCGTTTCGTATTCGGCTTCAAACGGTGCAATGCCGATGTTGACGCTCGTGAAAATCTTATTTTTGCTGAGCGAAAACGGCTGCGAGATCTTCTGGTGAACTTTCCAAGCCACTTTTTCAGCTTTTTCATTGGACGAGAGGCCTTTCAAAATGATCGCAAATTCATCACCGCCGAGCCGTGCAACCTTGTCGTATGGACGGACCATTCGTGAAAATCGTTGGGCGACGATCATCAAAACTTTGTCGCCGATAGTGTGGCCGAGACTATCATTGATCGCGTTAAAGCGTGAAAGATCCAAAAACAAAATATACGATTTTGAATTTGAACCTTGTTTGGTCTCTTCGATGATCTCTTTGACGAGCTCGCCAAAATAAGCACGATTGGGCAGCTTCGTCAGCGGATCGTGAAGCGCGGCGTGCTGAAAAGCCCTTTGGCTTTTGCGAAGAGCTTTGCCGGTTTCTTCTTCTTTTCTTAATGATAGGGAAAGTTCTTCGGCGTATTTTTCAATCTCGATCCTTTTTTCGCGTTCGGCTTTGGTTTTGTCGCGTCCGGCTTTTTCGGCCTGCTCGATCGAAATTGTCATTTCGCCGATGATCTGCCGATAGTTGTAATAGATGACAACGAAAGCAATCAGGGAAATGGAAATCGAATAAACATCGGCATAATTCAGTAATTTGAACACGATTCCGGCCAATCCGGCTCCGGCAAAATGAGCGACTGAGATTGAGTAACTTTCTTTTTTCCAAACCTTCCAGGGATTGATGCATTATTTTAAGGAAGAAGAAATTGTCGCCAGCACTGATGTTGCCAGGAACTGGCTCAAAGCCAAAACTCCGAGCATTGTCAGTAAATTGGTTGTCGCGGAGGAATTCAGATTTATTGCGACCAATTTCGGAAGCCAATTCCAGATATGATAACTAATGCCGGTCGCCAGTGAAATAGATCCGATTTTAAATGACAGCTTTATGGGCGTGCATTCAACGCCTTTGAATCTGAAATATAAACAATGGGCGAATTTTTCAACGGCAGCAATGAAGATCGCCGCTTCGCCGCCGAATAACAGAAACGATAGAAACACTACCGAATCAGAAAAGCTGAGAACGAACTTTGAGCGCGGCAATGTCAGACTCATTCGCGGCGCGATCGCGACCGTGTATGCAAAAAGCAAAGCCAATTTCCACGTCAGAACTTCTGCCCTGAGGTGAAACAAAGTTGCGAAAAAACACAATCCGCCGAGTGCGGCAACCGATATTTTGTAAAAATTTGTAGGATATTCCCGATTCATAACAGAGGGAAAGCGGTTTTCAACAGCTTGTCAGACGAGTTTTAGAATTGAATAATTTGTCTTTTGCGGTTTGGGATCTTGGACAAATTTGAAACGGCCGCTTGGTGCCATAAACATCATAGCATTTTAAAACTCTACAAATCCACACTTTTTTCTTTCGGAGCATAAAACTATAATTACCGAAGCTCTTTTTCGCTATTGTTGTGCATTTTCCGCACGATACGGAAGGTAGTTTTGCATACGATGCAAGATTGTCAAGTTTCGCTCAAGAAGTTTTATTTGATTGGCTTGAAAAGTCCGTAACCAACGGCCGAATTTAAAAAGAAAAATTCGCATTTATAAAACGATGGTCAAAGATATCTTGTAGTTTTCGGGTTTTTGTAGTCAAATAAGGTTATTCGGTTAAGAATTAGGATTTACAAAGACAATTTCAAAGTCATAAGGAGAAAAATATGGATATTATTTGGCAACTTTTGGTCGGTTTGATCATTGGCGCGATTGCGCGGTTTTTACTTCCGGGAAAAGAAGCGATCACGGGCGGTGCGCTTGGATTGTTGATAACTGCATTGATCGGGATCGGCGGTTCGTTTCTTGGAACAGTTATCGCGAGGTCTTTGTGGCGCGGTGAAAATTATACAGCGGGATGGATAATGTCAATTTTAGGTGCGATCATTTTACTGGTGATCTATCGTTTTGTCGCCAGTAAAATCGGTTCAAAATAGAAAAAGGATTTATCTGCAAACTAAAAAAGACTTCATACTCTTTGAGTACGAAGTCTTTTTTAGTTTGAGTTGAAATACTTTATTTGACAAAGGCATTCTTATACGCTTTTAACTTAGAAACTATGCAATAAAATAAAGGCGTTTAACATCAGAGGCAGAAGGCGCGCGCGTCAGCAAGGGTGTCTAATGCCAGCGTTTTAGCACCCTTGCTTACGCGCGGGTTTCTGCCTCGTTTATGCATAGTTTCTAAGTGCAAATGGTATAGTCGGTTTATCACCGCTTTGAACCAATTCCTTCTGGAAATGGTTAGTAAGCAAAAATCACCGAACGAAAGCATTTGGAACTGAAATGTCGCCGGTCGTACCGAAAGTTTGGATCTGTATTCCGGCGGTTGAGCGATTGACGAACCAGGTCGAATTTGACGGGCGAACGATGCCTGGATCAAATTTGCCGTCGCCGTCATAATCGCCCGGTGAGGGGCTATCGCCAACCGCTCCGAACGGAGCCGAGGAGAATGAAAAATCTTCACTTCTTAAGGTGAACCGACGCCTGTCGAAGGCCGCCAAAATGCTGCGTCTGCCTTGCCGTCGCCCGTGTAATCGCCTTGCACAAGTTTTTCGGTTGATGTGCCGAATTGAAACGCGATCGTTTGCCCGGTCGAACTGCGATTGACCCACCATTCACCAACTGTAGGGCGGAAAATAGCTATATCGCTTCGTCCGGCGCCTAGTGTCGTCCATTTATTTTTTATCCAGTTTGCGGAATCCAACCCGCTCGGCTGGTTGTAACGTCGATTTGGAAATGCCGAAAGGTCAACAATGACCTGACGATTTTGCAATTCGCTGGCTTACGCGAGCAGGGCATTGACATTTATTTGATTATCAATCGTGTATTCGACGAACTGCTGAGCAGGATTGACCGCCGCCAATTGGGCGATCGAATTTATTGCTTCATTTTTGCTTTCGTGCGCGATAAATCGGCTGCATTTGTGAAAATCCTCGTGCATCGCCCGCGATAGTTTTTCAATCTGCGGGTCATCAAGCCTGAGAATCGCGATGCCGTTCTGCGTAAATTGAACTTCGACTGATTTCAAATCTGCGTCGCCGCCCGCGAAAAGCGCGTTTTGAATGAACGAAAGTTCTTTTTCATCAACCGTTATCCAATGCTCGACCTTCCCGGCTTGCGATTCACGGGCGATGACCAAAACGCCGATCGAAGTAATAGATAGCAGAGCAACAACGGCACGTGTCTTAATTTCTAATGACATTGATAAATTGCTTAAAGTTTTGACAGAATCACGGGGGGGGAACTATGTTTGGTGACAAGAAAAACATACAATAAACCACCAAAAGAGGCAAACAATC
>JANLTD010000926.1:0-3856 GCA_031362765.1 Acidobacteriota bacterium
ACGAAAGAAGCCTTTGAAATTCCCCAAAAGATCAGTGATTCGTCAAACCTGAAGTTTGCCGGAATTTTGACACACGCCGGACATTCGTATCACTCTGACACGCCCGAAAAACTTCTGGCAGTTGCGCGGGCAGAGCGCGATTTGATGCGGAATCTGGCAGAAGAATTAAGAAGTAAAGGTTTGAATGTGCCAACCGTCAGCATCGGTTCAACGCCGACGATGAGTGCGATTGACAACCTCGACGGAATAACCGAATTTCGCTGCGGAAATTATATTTTCTACGATGCTTTTCAGGCGACTTTGGGCAGTTGTAGTTTTTCCGATTGCGCTTTGACCGTGCTCGCGGCGGTTGTTCATCGAGATTCTGAGCGTAAGAAAATTGTGGTGGACGCGGGCGCAATCGCGCTTTCCAAAGATCGCGGCGCGGTCGAATTTGATGCCGGTTGCGGTTACGGCCGCGTTTATGATTTGGCGGGAAACGATTTGAATTTGCGCGTCGGCTCGCTTTCGCAGGAACACGGCGAGATTTGTGTGACGGACGCGCAAGTTTTTGACAGTTTGAAAGTTGGTTCTCGTATCAGAATTTTGGCAAATCATTCCTGCCTGACCGCGCTTCAGCATTCGCATTATCACGTTCTCGACGGCGGCAAAATTGTTGACCGTTGGGAAATCAATCGCGGTTGGTAAAGATCAAGAAATTTATTCACCTGCCTTTTGTTTTAATGCGAATCAGGGGTTGGATATTGGTCAACTGAAAAGTTGTTTGCAAACTCAAAATTCATGGTGAAAACTGTCAAAATATAGAACGCGGACAAACGAGGATTCGGCTGATTTACGCTGATTTCTAAATAAATCCGTGAAAATCCGCTCAATCCGCGTTTGTCCGCGTCCCATTTCTTATTAATTTTTCTAATCCTTGAAGCTTTAAGCCAATGCGCGCGGACATTTTTCAACTCCTGATTCGCATTTTTAGGAACGTGTAAAAAATAACTTATAACAATCCTTGTTGGTTCAGAGTTGGGCTACCGCCCGACGATTCGCTTATTTTTTACCCGCTAAGACTTCTTGCCAAACTGTTTCAGGAACAATGATCCCTTCAAAAAGTTCGGGCAAAATATTTTCCAAATCGCTTTTCAGCAAAACGATCAGCGGTGAAGAATCGACGATTAGTTTCCTAGTCAAGATTCAATTCCTCGTCCAATTCTTCTTTCGTATATTGCCACGCCGAGACGCGATAGCGAGATAAAACTTCGAGAAAATCGCTGCGTGAAAGGCTGAGAATTTCCGCCGCTTTGCCTTGCGAAATTGTGCCGAGTTCAAACCACTTGACAACCGCCGCGACCAATATTTCGCGCCCCAAATCTTTCGGCGTTTTTCCCAAAGCCGCAAATGCCGTTTCGGGCAAATCTATTGAAATCGTGTTCATATTTTTCTTTTCCGACAAAATCAGGCAACTCGTATCAGAAAGAATAGTTTTTTGCATTTTCCAGATCGCTGTCTAAATCTTCTGCCGGATAGTTAAAAACCGAAACTCCATAATCGCCCAAGATTTCCATAAATGCGCGTTTGGAAAGTCCGGCAAGTTCGGCGGCTTGCCCGAGTGAAAGTTTGCCTTTTTCGTAAAGTTTGGTCGCCAATATCAGGATAAGTTCGCGTTCTTCAAACTTGACTGTTTTCGGTAAATTTAATGTTCGCGTTGTCATATTTTTATTGTTTGGCAATCTTGACCACAAATTCGATCAAATCGCCAAGCGGACTTCTTTGCCACATCGCCACGAGAAAAGCGGTAAACGTTACTAATATTTATTATAAACAAATTGGCATTCTTATCTTCTTTCAACACTTCAAAAATCTCAAAATCCCAATCAGCCATAATTGGTAAAAAAACTTCATTTTGGGTTTTGGCTGAAAAGAGAAATCTAGTTAATTTGAGCCATAAATAGCGTGAAGGTTTAGCCACTTTTGATAAACGTTTTTGATCTCTAATAAATAGAATAAACTCAATTAATTTAGAAAAGATGTCAGCAACTAATTCGTATTTTAGTATTTGTTGGCTAATAATTTTTGCTACTAAAGAATCGATTTTGGTAAATCTATCGGGTAATTCTCCCAGTTCAATATCTTTGATAATTTTGTTTGCCATTTTTCTAATGGTGGTTCTTCTTACAATTACAAATTCATATTCAGGAACTTTCATTTTAAATTCCTCCCCAAGCCAATTCAGAATTGAAAAACTCTTGCGCTCGAATATTAGTTTGAAAAACTTTTTCGCCAAGACCGGTCGCCGAATATTTGCGGCGCGGGATACCGATTTCGGGAAACGAGCGCGGTTCTTCGCGTGATTCGACGAAACCTTTGTCGCCCATTCTTTGAAGCGTAACGTAAATTGTCCCGCGTTTGAGTTCGCCTTCGGAGGCTTCGACCATTTCAAGCCCGAACATTTCGCCTTTCGCAATCAGCAGTTCTAAAATCTTAAATTCTTTTCGGGAAAGTTTTGGAAATTCGTTATTCATCTTATTTTCCTCTGTCTTACAACCTGTCAACAGGTTAAATAAAGTTGAAAATTTTGTCAAGCAATTTTTGGCAAGCTAAGGTAATGCGTCAGTAAAAAGTTATTTTCAAAGAAAACTAAGGCTTAGAGACTGGAGCGCAAGGCATCCTTGCTTGCCATGAGCGTTGCTTCAACGCGAAAAAGCCTTGTTAAATTCGACGTTCTGAGGCTCACAAACGCCATTTTCGCGCCCTGCGCTCAGGCAAGCAGGGATGCTCGCGCTCCAGTCTTAAAGTTTCAGTTTATTGTGAGAATAACTTTTCAGTGACGCATTACCAAGCTAAGCTCTTCCAGAGACATAAAGTTACGAGGTATTTTGTTTTCGTTCAGAGTACAAACTTCAGTTTGAACAACCGCCGCGCTTCGCTAGCGGTTTCAAGATAAATCTTGAACTCTGAACGAAGACAAAATGCCACAATACTTTTGCTCGCCTGCTTATAAAATTTTCAATTCCTTCAAAGCCTCGATCGTCGGCAGATTTTCCTGCCAGAACCAATCTTCGCGGACAAAAAAGCCTTCGAGGACTTTTGAATGAAAGGTGCCGTCGGTGTTTGCCAGACGGTAAAGCCCGCCGGTTGCCAGTTCGTAAAATTCGGCGCGATTTCGTTCGTAATCAATCAGCCAATATTCGCGCACTCCGGCCGATTCGTATTCGACAAATTTTTCGCCGCG
The DNA here is from genome assembly GCA_031362765.1 of Acidobacteriota bacterium. Taxonomy (GTDB): domain Bacteria; phylum Acidobacteriota; class Blastocatellia; order Pyrinomonadales; family Pyrinomonadaceae; genus JAFDVJ01. The sequence goes on from JANLTD010000926.1 coordinate 3,224, forward strand.
GTCGCGTCCGATACTTTCCGGCGAAATTACTTCGACAACCAGATCAGCCGCGCCGTTTAAGAACGTCGGTTCGATCAGATGTTTGTTTTCACGGCTGACAAAGAGCAAATCGGGCTCGCGTCCGCGCTTTTCAGCGTAGAGTTTCATCGCAAACGGAGCAATAAATACATCGCCTAAATTTTTGCTTCTGACATAAATCCCTAAAACCTGCGCCAAAAACAAAACTATTTCCTGATGTCTGGTAGATGCGGAATACATAATAATTACCTCGCCGTCAATCCATTCCGCCCAACGGTCTTCGCCGCCAAACTGCAAAAACTCCTCAAACGTCATTCGCGGCAGAGAGTTTTCGGTTTCTTTTTTCTCTGTTTCGACAAGTTCTAATATCGCGCTCATAATTTTCTCCAAACAAAATTTAAGCCATCTAGTTCTCTTTATCAAATGCTTTGCGCCATTCGGGTGCGATCTGCTCTAAGACCTTGCAATCGCAAAAACCGCCGTTGCGCTGCAGCCAGCTCGACAGTTTCGCGAAGTTCAGACGCTCTTCCATCATATACTGCATCGCAAAACGTAAGCTGTGATTGCATTCTTCACGCTCGAGTTTTCTTTCGAGAAAATCGAAAAGGTCTTCGA
>JANLTD010000971.1:0-3771 GCA_031362765.1 Acidobacteriota bacterium
AGGGCAGGGAGATGCTTACTATTCGTTTGCTATACTTATTTCTTTCAAAAAGTCGCTAATATGGTTTTCACTTAAAAACTATGCAGTAAGTCAGAACCGTGAGCGGTAGCGTCGGGTTTAACGTCATTAACATTTAACAGGTCGCTACCGCTCTAGAGTTCTGACTTATTGCATACCGCAAATGCACATTCAATTATTGAAAAGCGTATAAGTTTAAAAATCCGCAAAACTCAAACCCGTTCGCTGCTGAAATTGTTCAGCCATCGAAGGCATCTCAAACGAGCTTTCGTCTTTCGACATTCTTTCGACGCGCCACATCGGGAAAAAATAGTCCTGCATCGGCAAATACGGTTCATTGTTCACGATCGAACGCGTCCAATCTTCAAAATAAGTCAGTTCAATGCCGCGCACGAAAATGCCCGAAGCACTGATCTCGTGCAGAATGCCGACTATCTTCTCGCGCGGATTTTGTAAAATGATAACGACCGATTCGCCTGCTTTAAGTTTTGCCATAAATTTTCCAATGGAATTTTGGCATAAATCGCGTGAATTTGAAACAGCCTTCTCTTTTCAAGTTTTTCTTTCCCGAAATATATTCTAAAATCTAACATCGAATCAAAAATCTGAAATTTGAAATTTGAAATCCATCTATGCACATCACCAAAATCGAACTCGAAGACATCAAATCTCATCGCGAAGCGACCTTTGAATTTCAGCGCGGAACGACCGCGATCACAGGCGACAACGGCGCGGGCAAAACGACGATCATCGAAGCCGTCGCGTGGACTCTGTTCGATCTGCTCGATTACAAAAAGGACGATTTCGTGAGGCGCGGCGCGAAAAAAGGTGTCGTCCGCGTAACATTCGAAAGCGGTCTGGACGAACGCTTATACAGCGTTTACCGCGATACGGGAACGGGTTATTTCGTTTATGACGTGCAATTAAAGAACCGAATTGCCGACAAAAAAGAAGAAGTTGCGCGGTTTTTGTGGGCGCATCTCGGCGTTGAACCGGGAACCGATCTCGAAGCGCTTTTTCGCCGCGCGATCGGCGTTCCGCAAGGAACATTTACGGCGATCTTCCTCGAAACGCCGGCCGAACGCAAAAAGGCTTTCGACAAACTCTTAAAGGTCGAAGAATACCGGCAAGGAGCGGAAAAACTTCTGCTGACCTCACGGTTTATCGAGCAGAAAATCACTTCGGTTCGCGAAAAGATCGCGCGTGCCGAAGGTGAGCTGGCAAGGTTTGAACTCGTCGAAGCCGATTTGAAATCTTTTACGGTGCAAACGGAAGATCTATCAAAAACGCTCGCCACGCTTGAAAAAGAAACGGCGGAAAAAAGCGCAACCGTAAAGAAATTTGACGAAACCGAAGCACAAGTCAACGAATTGAAATCCGCGCTCGACCGGCTGCAAAACGAGAAAACGAAAGTCGAATTTTTGCGTCAACAGAAGGAAAACGAATTGAAACAGGCGCAAAACGCGGCGGAACGCCTCAAACTCGTAGAAGGCGATTATCAAAAACATCTGGACGCGCTTGGTAAATTAAAGGAATTTGAACGCGAACGCGGTGAGCGCGAAAAATTGAACGCCGCAAAATCAAGGATCGAAAATGCGCTTGGCAATGTCAAATCCGACCAAAAACGTTTTCAGGAAGATTTGGACAAAGCGCAAAAAGCGCATCTGGAAATTGAAAGACTAAAACCGCAAGTTGCCGAGCAGGAACGGCTTGAAAAAGAGCGCGACGCATTCAGAAACGAACTGGCAAAATCGGAAGCGATCGAAAATCAAATCAAAAGTCTGGTCGCAAAAATGGACGATTTGCGTAAGAAATATATCGCCAACAAAGACCAGATCAAGGAAACGGAAGCCAAAGCAAAAGGCGCGGAAAATTTTGAAAATCTCAGCAAACGCGATCTTGAATTAACGCAAAATCTGGCAAATCTACGCGCAAGGCTGGAATCGGACGAAAAATTTCAAAGCGAGATCAAAAACGGTTTATGTCCGATCTTGTCGCAGAAATGTCTGAATCTAAAACCCGGACAAACACTCGAAAGTTTTGTCGGAAGTCAGTTTTCCGAGTTGAAAACCCAGATTTCCGCGTTTGAATCCGAGCAAAAACCGCTTGCCTCCGCGCTTAAACTCGCCCGCGAAGCCGAGAAATTCTCGGCGGCGCTCGAAACCTTGAAAAGCCGCGAAAAAGAGATCGGCGACGAAGGGAAAAGCTACAAGGACGAAAAAGAAAAGCTCGATACGCAGCTCGAAAATCTGCCGAAACTGAAAAGCGACCTGGCGGAAACTGACGCGAAAACCCGCGGCTTGGACAATCCGAAAGCGAAACTTCTGGCGGCTGAATCAGAAGTGAAACGCGAAATTCAGATTCGTGAAAAGATTACCGAAGCCGAAAAAAATCTTGAGCGTTTGGAAAGCGATCTGCGAATCGAGGTCGAAAAGCTCGAAAGTTACAAGGATTTGGACTCAAATTGGAAACAGTTTTCCGAAACGCGCGACCGAACAGCAAACGCGCATCGCGAATTTTTGACGAATGAAAATCTCGCCAAATCTTTGCCCGAACGCGAAAAAGAATTTGAAAAGGCGGCGGCTGAATTAATAGTTTTGACGCAAAATTCAGCCAAAGCCGAAAAAGATTTTACTTTGGCAAGCAAAGATTACGACCGTGAACTGCATCAGACAGAGAAGTTTGCGCTTCGGGAAGCAGAAAGGCGGCTCGCCGAAACGCGGGCGAATCTCGCCAACGTGCAAAAACGCGCCGCCGAACTGGAAGCGGAGCTAAAGCGTCTGGCGGAAGTCCGCAAGGCGATGCAATCCGAGTTTCAGGAAAAAGAACGGCTCGAAAAAATCGGGGAAGCAACGGATTTTATCCGCGAGACGTTGAAAAAATCGGCGCCGCTTGTCGCGAAAAATTATATTTATTTCGTCTCTCTCGAAGCCAATCAGATGTTTCGCGAGATCACCGGAAACGCCGAGCGCACGCTTCGATGGACCGAAGATTACGGAATTATGCTCGAAGAAGACGGTTTTGAACGGCCGTTTGTGAGTCTTTCCGGCGGCGAGCAAATGGCGGCGGCGTTGTCCGTCCGCTTAGCTTTGCTCAAACAACTTTCTGATATAAGATTAGCGTTTTTCGATGAACCGACAACGAATCTGGACACAACGCGGCGCGAACTTCTGGCAGAGCAGATCAGCCGTATTACCGAACGCAAAACGTTTGATCAGCTTTTTGTAATATCGCACGACGACACGTTCGAAGATTATGTCGATTACGTCGTTCCGGTGGCGGGAAGCGGAAATGAGTAAATTATTTCAAAATACGGGTTTTATTCTGGGATTTTGTATTGGCACGGTTTTGTTTGTTGGGCTTAACTATTTAAGTTATTTTTCACCTGCAAATATGTTCAGTTGCGATGACTGTATGATTAGATTTGGTTTCCCTTTTACGTTTCACGAAAAAGGCAGGTTTTTTAATGTAAATCAATTTATTTGGTCTGGTTTAGTTGTAGATATTTTGGTTGCGATAACTTTTAGCTTTGTGAGCGGCATAATTTTCAAATTTGTTTGGGAAAAACTTACGATGAAAAAGTTACGATAAATAGTGCCGATGTGTAATTTTATGACTGGAGCGCGAGCGTCTCGCTTGCCGTCCGTTCGAGCGGAGCAAGAAAGCGGACGCACCGCCGCACTTTTTCAAGTTGATTTTTAGAGTAGCGTTTTCGCGCCTGTTCTCGCAAAGCCTCGAACGCGCGGGCAAGCG
>JANLTD010001016.1:0-2294 GCA_031362765.1 Acidobacteriota bacterium
ATTTCTCCAAAGAGCGTGGGATGCTGCGCGAGTGCTTGGGTTGTTCCCCTTTTGAAGACGGCTTGCGGGTGCAAAAGGTTTTGGACGCGGCGCGCGAATCGAATGAAACAGGCTGTGCGGTTAAATTTTAAGAGAATGGAATTGCTTTATCAATTGCCTCTAACTTTTTCTAAAACAATTTCTGTATGAATGTCCGGCGAACTTCAGTTTGCCGATTGACGATTGCCTTGAACAACGTGGCAACAAACTAAAGTTTGTTGGACATTTTCATCCGCGTTCCAAATTCTTTTATGAAAAAATTTCTGAAAATCTTAATCCCTTTTTTCACTATTTTGCTGACCGGCTTTCTCGTCTTTTTCTTCGGTTTCGCGCCGACTTATATCGAAAGATCGCTTAATCCGATTATCAATAAACCGCCCTATCAGGTTTCGGAAAGAGCTCGTGCGTTGCACGAAAAACTGATTGTTGCCGATCTGCATGCCGATGCGCTTTTGTGGAATCGTGATTTGAATCAAGATTCGCCGATTGCCCAAGTTGACGTGCCGAAACTTCTGCGCGGAAACGTTGCGCTGCAAGCCTTTACGGTTGTCACGAAAACGCCGCGCGGGCTTAATATCGAACGCAACACGGACGAAACCGATAATATTTTCTGGCTCGCGCTCGCCCAGCGGCAGCCGCTCAAAAATCTTTCCAGCCTGACAAAACGCGCACTTTATCAAGCCGCTAAATTGAAAGAATACGCCGACAGATCGGACGGAAAGCTGGTTTTGATCCGTACGAAAACCGATTTGAAAAACTTTCTTGAGCGGCGCAAGACGGAAAAGATCGTCGGCGGCTGGCTCGGCATCGAAGGCGCGCACGCGCTCGACGGAAACCTCGATAATATTGACGTTTTGTTTGACGCGGGTTTTCGGATGATGGCGCCGACGCATTTCTTTGACAACGACATCGGCGGTTCGGCGCACGGTATTCAAAAATACGGTTTGACCGACAAAGGCAAAGAAATGATTCGCCGCATGGAAGCGAAAGGAATGCTTGTGGACGTTTCGCATTCTTCCGCTGCAACGATTGACGATGTGCTGGCGATCGCGACCAAACCCGTCGTCGTATCACACTCGGGCGTGCGCGGGACTTGCGACAATCAGCGCAATTTATCGGACGAGCAATTAAAGAAGATCGCTAAAACCGGCGGCGTGGTCGGCATCGGATTTTGGGAAACTGCCGTCTGCGGCGAAGATGCGCAAAGCATCGCCAAAGCGATCCGTTATGCGGTAAATGTGATCGGCGCAGATCACGTCGGCTTAGGTTCGGATTTCGACGGCTCGGTCAAAGTCCCGTTCGACACGAGCGGCGAAGCCAAAATCACCGAAGCGCTTTTGAACGAAAACTTCAACGATGAAGAGATCGCCAAAATTATGGGCGGCAATGTCGTCAAGCTTTTGAGAGAAAACTTACCTGACTAAAAACCAAAAACCTACTCAGATACATTTTTTTTCATATTTTTTAACCAATGGTGATAGTTTTTGCAAAATATTTTCGCATTTGGTATTGAGGGCATAAAAAATGTCTTCAAAAAAAGAGGATCATCAAAAATCTTCTAAAAATAAATAAATAAAGGAGAAAAAATTATGAGAAATAATAAATTGATTAATGCGACGGAAAAAATGGTCAACAAAATGAGCGGCTTTACGCTGATTGAATTGCTTGTCGCGGGGACCGTCGCAGCAATTCTCATTGGGTTGCTTTTGCCGGCTATTCAAAAGTAATAATTATCGGCAAAACGGTTTCTCGGCCGAAATGAATCAAAAATCAGGTTTCCAGAAGCTGAGAAACTAATCTTATTTCGGAACTTTCGGGCGAAAAGACTTCTCAAAAAGGTCTTTTCGCTTTTTTATTAGTCGGTTAATTCAAAATCAAACTGCAACAAGTTACCGCGCCTTCGGCTTTGGCAAGTTCATCTAAGGTCACATTTTTAATTTTGAAACCTTTGGCTTCAAGTAGGGCTTGAGTGTGCGGAAAAGATGTCGGGTAAATAATCTGTCCGTTGATCGGTAAGCCGCCGCTATGAGCCGTCCCATCGGTGGTCGCGTAATGGACCGTCACAGCGCCGCTGGTGCCGCTAGTGCGGTTCACGGTGACGGTGGCTTTGCCACTCGTTTCCGAGCCGGCAAACACGATCGGGTCGAACTGCAGGACGCCTTCCTCAATATCCGCAATCTGCACATCAGCCTGACCCTGACCAGCCCGACCGGAGGGGCCGTCTTGGGAGCCCAGAGCACGGCCGAGGTGCAGAT